>CAVERN010000120.1:0-5040 GCA_963618095.1 bacterium
GGTTGAGGGGGTGAGGGGGGTGAGGGACTCACGGCTTAACCCGGTATCCGACGCCTCGGATTGTCTCGATGTGCTCGGCCCAGCGTCCCAGCCTGCGGCGCAGGTTCGCGATCTGCACGTCGATCGTCCTCTCCGTGGCGAACCTGTCGCCGCCCTGCACGGAATCGAGGATCCTGGCGCGCGACAGCACGCGTCCGCGGTGGGACGCAAGGAGCGACAGTATGCGGAACTCGCCGAGCGGGATTCTGAGGTCCTCTCCGTCAAGCGAGACCGAATGCGCGTCCTCGTCGAGCGCCAGCCCGTCGAAATCGGCGCCGGCGGACACGATGCCGCCGCGTCTCAGCACCGCCTTTACGCGGGCAATCAGGATCTTCCGGTCGAACGGCTTGGTGACGTAGTCGTCGGCCCCGCATTCGAGCCCGCGCACGATGTCCTCGCTCTGCGTCCGCGCGGTGAGCATTATTATGCGCGTGTCCGGGAGCGACGAGTCTCCCCGCACGGCCCTGCAGATGGAGAAGCCGTCAAGGCCGGGCAGCATCACGTCCAGCAGCACGAGGTCGGGCTTGCGGAGGCGGATCGTCCTCAGCCCCTCGTCCCCGCGCGCGCAGCTCTCCACCCGGGTGAACCCCTCGGCCGCAAGAGCCATCTCGAGCACGGCGCGGATCACCGCGTCGTCCTCGACTACGACTATGGAGGAAAGGTCTTTCAAGCGGCGCGATTATATCACAGAAGGCCGGGCCCTCGCGCTCAGCGCCGCCGCATCGACGGCGGGAAGAGCCGGCGGGCGGGCCTAAGGAACCCGAAGAGGTTCGACACGAGCCGGAGCGAGTCGTGGCGCCTGGCAGTCGTCGGGGCGACGGTCTTCGAGAAGTCCGTCCCCTCGCGGAAGCGGAGCCCACGCTCCGAGGCCGGCGACGCGACCCACGCCCTCGCCGCGTCCGCGAGGGCGTGGTCGTCCTCGTAGAGCCCCCCGACGTCGCTGTGCACGCCGGGGAACAGCACCTCCTCCACCTGGCTGCCGCGGAGCGGCACGTAGGGGAAGAACCTCCTGGCCTCGTGCTCGGCGACAGCGTGGCGCGCGAGGCGCACGTTCCCGGGGCAGTCCTCGGGGACGGACAGCCCCGGCGTCGCGTCCACGGTGTCCCAGAGGCCGAGATACTCCACCTCCGCGCCGAGCCGGTCGAGCCAGGAGGCGAAATGGCGGGCGAGGAGCGCGCCGCGCGAGAAGCCGAAGAGGAAGATGCGCGTCGGCGGCGCGCCGGACGGCGCGGACGCGACCTGCGCCTCGTACCAGCGCCGGGCCCGTGCGAAGATCGCGCGCCACCCGACCCCGGAGATCTTCCCAAGGACGAGCGCCCCCACGCGCGAGCCCGGGCCCGCCTCCAGGTGGAGGCGCTGGGCGTCATCCTCCACGCACGCCTCGTACACGAGCGAGACGTTCGTCTTCTTGCCGCAGACGCCCTGCCCCGTGCCCTCGAAGAACAGCGCGAGATTCACCCCGCCCCCGCCAGGAGGATCCTACTTCTTCTCCTCCTTCGCCCCGTCCTTCTTCGGCTCCTCCTTCGCCTTGACGAGGTCCTTGCGGGCCCGGCTCATGGAGTCGGCGGAGTAGGAGGAGATCAGGTAGGTCCACTTCCCGACCTTGCCGTTGAAGTCCTTGACCGCCTTCTCGAGCGTCGCGTTCTCGGCGGCGTTCGTGCCGACGGGCGAGAAGGACGCGGAGACGCGGAAGTAGCGGTCGATGCCGGACGCGCCGCCGACCCTGGCCTCGTACTTCTGCCCGTTCCTGAGAGACACGGTGTAGACGCTCCCCGTGGCGAAGCCGAACTCGGCCTCGGGCTTCGAAGGGTCGGCCACGCTGCTGAAGTCGAGGTAGGACAGCGCGGAGTCGAGGGAGTACGTCTTGGAGGAGTCGAGCTCCTCCTTCTCCCCAAGCCCCTCGAGCGTCCAGGCCGAGTCCTTGCGCGAGAGCCTCACGGTCTCGCCGCCCTTCGAGTACGACACGGCCTCCACGTCTGCGGACGGCACGGAGCAGATGCGCCCGTCGCACCACTTCTTCGGGTCGCCGTCGAACTCGTCGAGCGCGTCCTTCACGAGCACCACGCCGTCGCCGAACTTCACGTAGCGGCCGTCCGGGTACGAGCCGCCGCCGTACATGGACTGCTGCCCCCTCGGCTTGGACATGTGCTTGCCGCCAAGCGTCGTGGAGGCGAGCACCCTGCCCTTGGCGTCCTTGATCTCCACCGTCGCGCCGGCGTCGATCTTCTGGCCCGGGGCGGACTGGCCGACCGTGAGGTCCTTCAGCTTGAGAAGGTTCTCGCGGATCTTCGTCACGTCCGCCGGGTAGCCGTACAGGGAGGAGATCGCCCACCCGGAATCCGTCGCCGCGAGGGAAAGCTTCCTCTCTCCGCCGATGTCGATCCTGGCGACCTCGGAAACGTCGAAGCGCGGCAGCACCTGCCTGCCGTTCACCGCCGGCGCGCCGATCCTCCTCCCGGAGCTGCAGAAGTACGCCGCTCCGCCGAGCGCCGCCGCGGCGGCGCCGAGAATAACGAGACTCTTCGTTGTCATTTTATCTCCTTGGCTTTTGGATGTCCGTAACGGGCGGCGCTCAGCGGCGCCGCCTCCTGAGCCCCCGGAAGATGCCGAAGGCGACCACGAGCAGCGGCATGGCGAGGATGTTGAGCACCTTGAGCGCCAGGCCGAGGCTGTCGATCTCGGAGGTGAGCTCCTTGCGCACGTTCTTGAGCTGGCGGCGGGTGTCGGCCTGCGTCTTGCGGAACTGCTGGATCTCCTCCTGCTGCTCCCGCGACAGGATCAGGCGGTCGTTGCCGCTCTTCTGCTTCTGGAGCGCGCTGAGGCGCTGCTGCGTCTCCTGGAGCGCCGCCTCGAGCTCGCTCTGCTTGCGCTGCCACTTGGCCATCGCCTTCGCCTCGAGCTCGTTCACCCTGGCGAACGGGCGGTTGGACGGGCCGCGCGAGCGCACGCCGATGAGCTCCTCTCGCCCGGCGTACTGCTCGATGACGTTCGCGAAGAGCACGAGGTTGTCGTTGATCGGCTGCGCTATCGGCCCGAACAGCGTGTTCATCGTCTGCACGCAGAACTGGTCGGCGAGGAAGTCGGAGTCCGCGAAGACCACCACCGCTCCCTTGCCGGAGGCGACCACCTCGGGCACGGCGTTCGTGGAGCCCTCCTTGTAGTCCGGCCCCTTCGGGAACGCGGTCCTGAACGTGCCGGAGATGCGCGCGGCGAGGGTGCGCCTCACGCCGTCGGGGCGAAGGTCCTTCATCATCGCGCCCATGCCGAACTGCGCGCCCATGCGGTCCACGAGGCAGGCGCCGTCGGAGGACGTGGTGATGAGCGGCTCGAACTCGAGCCCGTCCGTCTTGGCGAACGAGAGCGCCCCCGCGAAGGGCAGCATCACCTGGGTGAGGTCCGAGACCACGATGTCGCCGCGGTCCATGTTGTCCGCCGTGAGCGAGAGGAACGCCGGGTTCTCCTCGGCGCGTCCGTTGCCGACGCCGAGCTTCGTCGCGGCGGCGAGGTCGGCGACGAGCTTGGAGGTGTCGAAGGAGACGCCCCAGCGCTCGAAGAGCCTGCCGAGGGTGGACGGGCCGTCCCCGCCGCCCATCTGCATCATCATGGGGTTCTGCTGCCTGCGGGACGAGAGCATGTCCATCACGCTGAACGGGTCCACGCACGCGATCAGGCGACCTCCCTTGACCACGAACTGGTCGATGGCGAAGAGCGTCTTCTCGGAGAGGTCCTTCGCGTGCAGCACCACGAGCGCCTTGACGTCCGGGTCGATCGACTCGGCGGTCGCCGGGATCTCGCGCACCTCGTAGTCCTTGGCCAGCTCGGTGAACGCCGCCCAGCCGGGCTGGGGCCGCTGGCCCTGCATCATCATCATCTGGTTCGGGGCCTGCCCCATCACGTCGGGGATGGACGTCATCAGGCCGACCACGGGCCGCTCCGGCCACGCGACGCGCGTCACGAGGCGGGTCACGTCGTACTCCAGCGTGGACTCCGTGCGGGGGCTGAGCCTCGCGAGCGTCTCCTCGCGGTCTCCGCACACCGCCACCAGGCCGAAGTACACGGGCTGGCCGAAAGGAGTCACGTTCTGCGGCTCCACGCCATAGCGCTGCGCCCACTCCTCGGCGTCGGAATCGGGCTTGGGGTCGTACGCCTCGAGCGCGACGCGGCCCTTGCCGGCGAGCTCGTACTCGCGGAGGAGGTTCTGCACCTGGGCGGCGTAAGTCTTGAGGGCCATCGGCGTCTCCGCGGAGGACGAGCTGAAGTAGTACTTCAGCGTGACGTCCCCGTCGAGCTTCGCAAGCACCGCCCTGGACCCCCGGGAGAGGGTGTAGAGGCCCTCCGCCGTGAGGTCGACCCGGAGCGGAAGCGAGGCGAGGATCACGTCCGCCGCGCCGAGGACGGCGGCGAGCAGCGCCAGGCCGAACGCCCCCTTGCCGCGGCCGCCCTTCTGGCCCTCCGCGACGGCGTGCGCCGCCGCGAGCATGAACACGATCACGGCCAGGTAGTAGCCCACGTCCGCGAAGTCCACCACCCCCCGGCGCAGCGCCTCGAAGTGCGACATCAGCGAGCAGGACGCCACGGCGTTCACCACCGCCGCCGGCACGCCCCAGTTCGCGACCGCGTTGACGACGGGGTCGAAGCCCACGATCAGCATCGCGAACGTGATGGCGAGGGCCGAGACGAACCCGATCACCTGGCTGCGCGAAAGCGCCGACGCGAACACGCCGATCGCCGTCGCCGCGCCGGCGAGCAGGAAGCTGCCGAGGTAGCCGCAGAACACCGCCCCCCAGTCGGGCGAGCCGAGCCACGCCGTCGTCGCCACCACCGGGAACGTGAGCGCAAGCCCGATCCCGATGAAGGCCCAGGCGGCGAGGAACTTGCCGACGAGCGCCTGCGTGAGCGTGATCGGCAGCGTGAGCAGCAGCTCCACCGTGCCGTTGCGCCGCTCCTCCGCCCACGACCCCATCGTGGCCGCCGGGACGAGCAGCAGGTACACCCACGGAT
>CAVERN010000121.1:0-5036 GCA_963618095.1 bacterium
CGGAGATCTGGTAGTCCTTCGCCATGTCCGGGTAGAAGTAGTTCTTGCGGTCGAACGTGGCGCGGCGGTTTATCTCGCAGCCGAGCATGAGCCCGCTCATCACCGTGAGCCTCACGGCCTCCCGGTTCATCACGGGGAGCGCGCCCGGGTATCCCAGGCAGACGGGGCACACGTTCGTGTTCGGCTCGCAGCCCGTCCTGAGCAGGCAGCCGCAGAACATCTTCGTGCGGGTCTTCAGCTGCACGTGGGTCTCAAGGCCTATCGTATTCTCGAATTCCATCGCATTGCCTTCCATGAGTCAGGGATCAGTTCCTCTTCGTGAACGGGAGCGGGATGCGGAACTTCGCCTCGTCCTCCCGGTTGGTGCGCGCCGGGTCCGACGCCTGCACCTCGAGAGACCTGAGGTCGAGCGAGGTGACGCCGGCGACGCCGCTCCTGCGGTCGCCGGGCTCCTTCCTCAGCCCGCTCGTGTACTCCCTGCCGAGCACGGCGTTCTTCGGCAGGCCCACGTCCTCGCTGACCGCGCGCGGATCCACGAGCCCCACCGTCACGAACACGATGATCTCCTTCTGCACCTTCTCGCGCACCTTCGAGCCGAAGAGCCTCGGCCCTATCCACCACCAGTCGCGAAGCCACGGGATGCCGTTGTCGACCTGCATCTCCTCCGTGCGCGAGAGGCCGCCGATCACCGCCGTGGAGCCGCTCGACATGTTGAACTCGGTGAGCAGGCGCTGCATCTCGATGATCGGATACTTGGCGGAGTAGGTCTCGGACGACTTCGCGTCCTCGCCGCCGCCGGCCGTGACCTCGTCGGTCTTCGTGCTGACCGTGGGGACGATCTCCACGTGGATGAGGCCGTCCTCGCCCACGCGCGGCGTGACCTCGAGCGAGATGCCCCACGAGAAGAACGCCTCCTTCGCGAACATCATCTTGTCCTCGCCCGGGATGGCGGACATCTTCATGTCGAGGTCCACGGAGGTTGAGTTGTCGTTTATCGTCTTCTTCACGGCGATCGTGACGTTGGGGTACTTCGTCGTCATGTCCACCGTGGCCTTGCGCCCCGAGGCGACGATGATCTTCGGGTTCGAGAACGTGCGCGCGTCCTCGCATTCCTCAAGCGCGCGCAGGACCACGTAGAGGTCGCTCATGCCGATCGTGCCCTGCACGTGGGAGAGGTTCACGTCGCTGATGCCTCCCGTGCCGTACGTCGTCTCGGTGGTGTTCCCCGTCTCCTTCATGCTCGTCACGCCCTTCATGCGCCGCCGGTCGAACGTCGCGTTCATGCTGAGCGAGCCCTTCATGCCGCCGAGCATCGACCAGTCGATGCCGAGCTTGTGGGAGGCGTTGTTCGAGAGCTCCACGAAGCGCGCCTCGATGTACACCTGGCGCGGCTCTACGTCCACCTCCCCTATCACCTCCTCGCAGGCGTCGAGCACTATCCCCGGCGCGGTGACCATCACCTTGTTCGCCTCCGGGAACGCCTGCGCGATCTTCGCTATCTTGTAGCCCGAGCCGAAGTCGCCCGCCCACGTGGCGTTGAACTTGTCCGCGACCTCCGCCGCCGAGGCGTGCTTCAGCGCGAAGGTCTTCGTCGCTATGCGGCGCTTCCGCTCGTCCTCCTCCACCCTCGCGCGCTCGAGGGCCGCGGCCTCGGCGGACGGCACGGAGTTCGTCACCACCCGCACCAGCGTGTTCGTGTGCGTGATCGTAACGAGGTTCGTGACCACCGGCACGTCCACCGCCGTCACGTAGTTCGTGACGACCATCGCGACACCGCCGAGGCATCGCGACGCGAATGCGGCGGCGGCCAGCGCGGAGAATGGCAGAATGCTCCTCACAGCCCGGTCCCCCTCCTTATGTCCTCGAACGCCTTCGCGACGGCGAGCAGCCGGTCCTCCCGGAACGCGTCGCAGATGAACTGCACGCCCACGGGAAGCGCGGCGCCGCCCGCCCGGGCCGTCCCCGCAGGAACGCTGATCGAGCAGTTGCCGGCGAGCGACCCGGGGATCGTGAAGAGGTCGTTGAGGTACATCGTGAGAGGGTCCTGCACCTCGCCGATCCCGAACGCCGGCGTCGGCGCGACGGGCGCGAGGAGCGCGTCCACCTTCCCGAAGGCCGCCTCGAAGTCGCGCCGTATCAGCGTGCGCACCTTCGACGCCCTCCCGTAGTACGCGTCGTAGTATCCGCTCGAGAGCACGTACGTGCCCATGATTATGCGGCGCTTCACCTCGGGGCCGAACCCCTCGGCCCGGCTGCGGGCGTAGAGGCTGAACACGTCGTCGCTCCTCGCCGAGCGATGGCCGTAGCGCACGCCGTCGAAGCGCGCGAGGTTGGCGCTCGCCTCCGCCGGCGCGACGATGTAGTAGACGGCCATCGCGTACTCCGTGTGCGGGAGCGACACCTCCACGAGCTCCGCCCCCGCCGCCTCGCAGTCCCTTATCGCCTCCTCCGTGACGCGCCTCACCTCGGGGTCCACCCCGGACACGTCGAGGTACTCCTTCGGGAGGCCGATCCGCACGCCCTTCATGGACGCGCCCCGGACCGCCTCGGAATAGTCCGGCACGGGCTCCCTCGGCGTGGTGCCGTCCATCTCGTCGTGCCCGGCGAGCGCCTGCAGCAGGATCGCCGCGTCCTCCACGCTCTTCGTCATCGGGCCCACCTGGTCGAGGGAGCTGGCGAACGCCGTCACGCCGTAGCGGCTCACGCGCCCGTAGCTCGGCTTCAGCCCCACGATGCCGCAGAAGCTCGCCGGCTGGCGGATCGACCCGCCCGTGTCCGTGCCGAGCGCCGCGATCGCCAGGTCCCCGCCGACCGCAGCCGCGCTGCCGCCGGAGCTCCCCCCGGGCACGCGCGAGAGGTCGCGGGGATTGCGCGTCACGCCGAGCGCGGAGTTCTCCGTCGAGGACCCCATCGCGAACTCGTCCATGTTCACGCGCCCCGCGCAGATGAAGTCGTGCGCTCTGAGGTTCCGGATCACCGTCGCGTCGTAGGGCGAGACGTAGCCCTCGAGGATCTTCGACGCGCACGTGCACGGCTGTCCCTTCACGTTGATGAGATCCTTGACCGCGATCGGCACGGCCCTGGGGTTCGCCCGCGCCGCCGCGAGCGCGCCCTCCTCGTCGAAGGTGAGGTACGCGCCGATGCGCGGGTTCTCCGCCCGGACGCGGTCGATCACCGCCTGCACGAGCTCCACGCTCGTGAAGTCGCCATTCGCCAGGCCCTCGCGGGCCGCCTTGATGCCAAGATTAAAGAGTTCCATTTCTAGCTCTCCGCCCCCTCCACGATCTTCGGCAGGTAGAACTCGTCGTCGGTGCGGCGGGGCGCGTTGGAGAGCGCCTCCTCGCGGCCCATCGATGGACGCACCACGTCCTCCCGGAACGCGTTCACGATCTCCCGCCCGTGCATGGTCGGCGGCACGCCGTCCACGTCCACCGACGAGATCTTCTCCACGTACTTCACGATCCCCTCGAGCTGCCCCTGGAAGAGCGCCTTCTCCTCGTCCGAGAGCTCGAGCCTGGCCAGCTCGGCCACATACCCAACGTCGATCTTTCCGCTATCCATGTCTCAGTGCCTCCAAGGCCCCGCGCGAAGCGCTGGCCGCCCGCGCGCTCACCTGCGCGCGCCCTTTCCCCCGACCGGCTCGAGGCGGAGCGTCCACGCCGTCCTCTCGATCGGGAAGATGTACTTCTTCATCGGCTTCGGGCCGCAGCTCGCGCCGCCCAGGCCGGTCTGGCGCACGTCGAGGTTGAGGCAGACCTCCGGACGCGGCACGAGCGGCGAGCGGAAGCGCTGCTGCCCGTTGCGGTGCCGCGCGAACTCGAGGTCCTCCCAGTCGAAGTGCGAGGCCGTCACGAACATCGGCTCGGACGCCGCGAACTTCACGCCCACGCCGTCCTCCGCCGTCAGCGAGACCCAGCGGACGTCCGACTTGCAGCCGTTGTCCTGCGGGCGCACGTAGTCCTCGAACTGCTCGGAGACGGTCGACCTCCAGAGCCCGAGGAACGACGCCGTCTTGCGGTCGACGTAGTTCTCGCGCGGGCCGCGCCCGTAGTACGCCATCCGCTCGAGCGCCGGGTCGAGCTTGAGCGAGAGGCCGAGGCGCGGCAGCGCGGGCGGCATCGTGCCGCGAGGCGTCACCACGTTCTCGACCGCGACCGCGCCGTCGTCCGCGAACGACCAGACCGCCTCGTGCGTGAAGCCCGCCGACTTCGATCCGGTCACCTCCGTCGCCACGACTACCTTCCCGTCCCTGACGACGATCGGCCGCGCGTGGTAGCGGAGCTGGGTGAGGCCGGAGCGGTAGACGTCGGCCCCGCCGCGGCGCATCCAGACGTCGTTGTCCGTCAGCCCGCGCATCACGGAGAGCCGCGGGCCGGCGGCGATCCCTGGCGCCGGGTCGCGGAGGATCGTGCGGCCGTTCATCGCGAGCTCGCAGAGCGTGCCCGACCTGCGGCAGAACACGGCCCTCGTCGGCCCCGCCGAGACGGTGACCAGCGCATCGCCCTCCTCGATTACGACATTGCCGTGCAGCAGGGCGGTCGGCGGTGGAACGCCGCCCCTACCGTTCTTCGCACCGTTCTGGTAGGGCGGTCGCCCCGCGACCGCCGCGGCGCCCGTCTTGCTAATTCCCGCTCCGCCGGCGATTCCAACCTGCTCCCGCGCGACGACCCAGCCCTTCGGAACGAGATCGGTCGCCGTCTTCGTCTCGAACGCGAAGTTGACGAACAGCTCCGCGCCCTTCTTCGCCCCGGCGAGCGCCTCGGCGAGCCCCGGCGCCGTGAAGCGGCCGCGCGCAAGCGGCTCGACCGCCGGCGCATCGAACGCGCAGGACTTCGTGACGACGCCGTCCTCCAGGAGCTCCCACCTCGCGGCGAACTCGTCGGCGCGCGTGAAGAGGAAGCGGTTCCACAGCTCGAACGAGGCGGCGCCGTCCCCGGCCTCCTCCGGGCGCGTGACGACGAGGTTGCGGAACACGTGGCCCACCTCGACGAGCTTCGCGGAGACCTTGCGCTCCGCGCCGATCACGCCGTTGCAGC
>CAVERN010000122.1:0-4997 GCA_963618095.1 bacterium
CGGCGTCAGGTCCGCCTGGCGGCGCTCGTAGAACATCGCCACCCCGAAGGTGAGGAACCCGGCCAGGACGAGGAACGCCACGAGGAACACGTACGCGACGGGCGAGTCGAAGTAGCTGCGGAACTCGCGCCCGAACACCGTCCTCACATTGCTGTTGCTGCACTTTCGCATGGCCTACTTGCCCTCCTCTTCCATCGTGAGCTTGCGGAACACCACGTCGAGCCTGCCGGACGGGTCGCGCCCGCGGAGCTCTCCCGGGGTGCCGTCCGCCTTGATTTCGCCGTGCGCGATGACTATCGCGCGCGTGCACACCGCGTCGACCTCCTCGAGGATGTGCGTGGATATGATGATCGCCTTCTCCGCGGCCATCTCCTTTATCATCTCCCGCACCACGAACTTCTGGTTGGGGTCGAGCCCGTCGGTGGGCTCGTCCATGATGAGCACCTGCGGATCGTGGATGATCGCCTGCGCGAAGCACGTGCGCTGGCGGTATCCCTTGGAGAGCGTGTCGATCGTCTGCCTGGCGACGCCGGAGAGGCGCGCCTTCTCGATCACCGCCTCCACCTTCGCCCTGGCCTCCGCGCCGCGGAACCCGCGGATCCTGGCGATGAAGCCGAGGAAGCCCTCCACGGTCATCGCCCGGTAGGACGGCGCGTTCTCCGGGAGATAGCCGATGCAGGACTTCGCCCCGACGGGGTCCCTGAGGACGTCGTGCCCGCATATCGTGGCGGTGCCGGACGTGGGCGGCATGAAGCCCGTGATCATTCTCATCGTGGTCGACTTGCCGGCGCCGTTGGGGCCGAGGAATCCGAGCACCTCGCCCCTGCCGACGGAGAAGGAAACCCCCTTCACGGCGTGGAAGGAGCCGAAGTCCTTCTTTAGGTTTTCAACTTTCAGCATTCTGATCTAGTCCTTTCAATGCGCCTGATTATACCAAAACGCCCCCCATCATATCATCCGCGTGTTAACGGAATGTTAACGCGCCGGGATTCCCTCCCGGTCCCGGCGGCAGGGGCGGCGGCCGCGGCGGCAGAAACCGGCAAAAAACCGGCTCTTGCGGGAATGGGCGCCTTTTTGTATAATATCGCGCCCTAATTGCCACGGCTTCACGGCCTTGGCACGCAAGAAGGAAGAGATCAGATGAAGAAGCAAGCAAAAACCGCCGCAAAGCCTGCGACGAAGAAGCCGGCCGCAAGGGCCTGCAGGAAGTGCGCGGCGCAGAAGCCGGCGCTCAAGAGCGTGACGTTCACCGTACACGCCGAAGCCGGCCAGGACGTCCGCCTGGCGGGATCGTTCACGGACTGGGAGACGAAGGCGAAGAAGATGGCGTTCAAGAAGCGCAACGGCATCTACTCCGCGACCGTCAAGCTCGCCCCCGGAGAGTACCAGTACAAGTTCATCATCGGCGACAAGTGGGCGACCGACGACCAGAACACCGAGTTCGTGCCGAACGACAAGGGCACGTTCAACTCGAAGCTCGTGGTCAGGTAAGGCCGCGGAAGACGAGCGGTCCCCTCGGCAGACGGGCGGGATCGAACCGGCCGACCAGGCTCTCCAGCCTGGTCGGTCTCTTTTCGCCGCCGATCCCCATCCCGAACGCCAGGAAGCCGATGATCTCCTCCGGCGGGACCCCGGCCGCGCGGTACGAGGAAATGCGTGTGTCCCCATGGCGCTTCGCGAGGCGCCGACCGTCCGGGCCGACCACGAGCGGCACGTGGAAGAACGCGGGCCGCCTGAGCCCGAGCGCGTCGTAGACGAGAATCTGCGGAGGGGTCGCCGGCAGGAGGTCGTCCCCGCGCACCACCTCCGTGACGCCCATCGCCGCGTCGTCCACGACCGCCGCTACGGCATACCCGGCCCCATGCTCGTCGCGGGCGAGGGGGAAGTCCCCGAGCCTCTCCGCGACGTCCATCGAGTACGGCCCGGCGAAGCCGTCCACAAAGTCCACGCGCGCCCCGGCGGGCGTCCTGAAGCGCCAGCACGGCTGGCGCCGCGCGTCTCCGCAGCCTGCGATGGCCGCCGCCGCCTCGCCCCACGACGCGAACCTGCCGCGGCAGGTCCCCGGATAGTACAGCTGCTCGCCCTCGTGCGGGGCGGACTGCACCGCCTCGACCTCGCTCCGCGAGCACACGCACGGGTAGGCAAGCCCCATCGAGGCGAGGCGGCCGACCGCGTCCGCGTACAGCGCCCTGCGCTCGCTCTGCACGTGCTCCTCGTCCCAGTCGAACCCCAGCCACCGCAGGTCGTCGAGCATCTGCGCGGCGGCGCCCTCCCTGTGCCTCGGGTGGTCGAGGTCCTCGACCCTCATCACCACCCTGCCGCGGGCCTGCCGCGCCCTCAGCCAGGCGACCATGAAGGTGCGCACGTTGCCAAGGTGCAGAGCCCCGGTCGGGCTCGGGGCCAGACGTCCCACGTAGCCGCCCATCTCAGCCATCCGCCCTGGCGGCCCTCCCCTCGCCCCTCACGAGCTCCCGGAGCCGCTGGAACACGGCGTAGAGCGCGGGCACGAAGATGATGCCCACGAAGGTGGCGGCGAGCATGCCGGACATCGTGCAGACGCCGATCGCCTTCATCGCGCCGGAGCCGGCGCCCGTCGCGAACGCGAGCGGCAAGACGCCGATCACGAAGCTCCACGCCGTCATCTGCACCGCCCGGAAGCGCAGGTTCGCGCCGTTGTAGGCCGAGGTCAGGATCGACATTCCGCGCTCGCGCTCCTGCTTCGAGAACTCGACCATCAGGATCGCGTTCTTCGCCGCGAGGCCGATCAGCATCACGCAGCCGAGCTGCGCGTAGACCGAGAGGTCGATGTGCGTGATCCAGAGGCCGGCGAACGCGCCCGCGAGCGCGAAGAGCACCGAGAGCATCACGGGCACGGGAATCGTCCACGACTCGTACTGCGCCACGAGGAAGAGGTAGGCGAAGACGAACGCGAAGGCGAGCAGCCAGGCGAGCTGGCCCTCGTTCTCCTTCTCCTGCGACTGCACGGGGCCCCACTCTACGTCGTAGCCCTTCGGCTTCTCCAGCCGCTCGATGAGGCGCATGACGTCGGAGGAGGCGACGCCGGGCGCCGGCGTGACGTCGAACCAGGCGGCGAGCATCTTGTTGTAGCTCATCGTCTCGCGCGGCCCGCCCACGTACTCGATCGTGCCGAGCGAGGAGAGCGGCACCGTCGCGCCGTCGCCCGTCGGGATGCGGATCGCCTCCACGTCCGCCACGCCGCCGCGGAAGTCCGGGTCGTTCTGGAGCTTCACCTGGTAGACGCCGCCCTTGATGTTGAAGTCGTTCACGTAGTAGCTCGCGAGCTGGTTCTGCAGCATCGCGAACACCTTCTTCGGCGTGAGGCCGAGAAGCTCGACCTTGCGGCGGTCCATCTTGAACTCGAGCTGCGGCGTCGCGCACGTGAAGCCGTGCTTCACCGCCGCGACGAGCGCGTTCGTCGCGAGCGCCTCCCGGAAGCCGTCCGCCGCCGCGAGCAGGTCCTCGGGCGTGCCGCCCTCGATCGAGCAGAAGTTGAAGCCGATGCCCGCCGAGCCGCCGAGGCCCTTGATGGCCGCGGGCTGCGTCAGCACGTAGTCGACCTGCGGGAAGCCCTCCATGATCGCGCGGATCTTCCCGATGACGGCCTCGATCGCCTTCTCCGGGGTCTTCCGGGAGTCCCAGTGGTCGAGGCGGACGAAGTTGCGGAAGAGGTTCTCCCCCGTGCCCCACATGTTGTTCGAACCGCACCGCTGGGTGACCGACCTGACGCCCGGAATCGCCTTGATGAGCCCGGAGATCGAGTCGGACGCCGCGATCGTGCGCTCGTGGGACTGTCCCTCGCTCAGACGCCCCTCGAGCGTGATGTAGCCGCGGTCCTCCTTCGGCAGGAACGAGGTGGGCACCCGGCCGGAGACCCACCAGGCCGAGGCCATCACGGCGACGAGCACAAGCGCCGTGACCACGCCCCGGCGGATGAACACGAGCACGCACCTGAGGTAGCCGCGGCGGGACTTCTCGAGGACCCAGTTGACCGGAGCGAAGACGGCCGGCGGCCTCTCGCGCGGCGGCTTGAGCAGGTAGGCGCAGAGCACCGGCGAGAGCACGAGCGCCACGACCATCGAGAAGACGAGCGCCACGCACATCGTCACGGCGAACTGCACGTACATCATGCCGACCATGCCCGAGTAGAACGCGAGCGGCATGTAGCACGCGAGCGTGACGAGCGTCGTCGCGACGATCGCGCCCGTGATCTGCGTCATCGACTTCCTCGCCGCCTCCTTCGCCGAGAGCCCCTCGCGGTGCATCAGCGACTGGCAGTTCTCCACGACGACGATCGCGTCGTCCACAAGCGAGCCTATGACGAGGATGAGCCCGAACATCGTCAGCACGTTCAGGGTGAAGCCGAGCGGATACAGCACCGCGAACGTGGCGAGGAGCGAGATCGGGATCGCGATCGCCGGCACGAACGTCGCCCGCCAGTCCTGCAGGAAGAGGTAGGTGACCACGACCACGAGCAGCAGCGCGATGACGAGAGTCTTGAAGGTCTCCTTCAGGAACACGATCGTGAACGCCGTCGAGTCGTCCGCGAGGACCGCGCTGACGCCCTCGGGAAGGCGCTTGATCCACTTCTCGACCTCGGCCTTCACGCGCTCCGCCGTCTCCACGGAGTTCGCGTCCGGCGACTTGTACGCCTCGAAGTATACGGTGGCCTGGTCGTTGTAGCGGCTGCGGATCGTGTAGCCCTTGCAGCCGAGCTCGACGCGCGCGACGTCCCTGACGAGCACCTGCGCCCCCGTCTCCGGGTTCGTGCGCACCACGATGCTCTCGAACTCCGGCTTGGTCTTGAGCCGCCCCTTCACGTTGAGCTTGAAGTTCAGGTAGTCGTTCGCGTACTCGCCGCCCACGGTGCCGGCCGCGGCCTGCACGTTCTGCGCCAGGATCGCGTTCTTGATCTCGTCGATCGAGATGTCGAGCCCCGTCATGCGGATCGGGTCGAGCCAGAGGCGCATCGCGTACGT
>CAVERN010000123.1:0-4967 GCA_963618095.1 bacterium
GAAATCGTGTACATTACGCATCTGTAATGAATACAGAATTGTGCGAATTACTGAAACGGCACTCCATGAGGCCCTCGCCGCAGAGGCTCGCGGTGTTCTCCTACCTGCGCAGGAGCAGGGCGCACCCTACTGCGGAGGCCGTCTTCGCCGCGCTGCGCGGCGCGCTCCCCACGCTGTCGCGCACCACGATCTACTCCACCCTCCACCAGCTCGCCGCGAAGCGCCTCGCGCTTGCGCTGCACGCCGAGGACGACGAGGTCCGCTACGACGGCGACGTGACGCCGCACGCCCACTTCAAGTGCCGCAGCTGCGGCGGGTTCTACGACGTCCCCTACCCGGACGGCGTGAAGGGAGGGTTCGCCGACCTGCCGCCTGGGTTCGTGGCGGACGACGAGCAGCTCGTGTACTACGGCGTATGCCGGCAATGCTCCGGGGGGAAGAGCCCCCGGGGCCGCGGAGGCCAAAGGGCGAAGACAGCGATCTCAAAACCAAACCAAACAGCAAGAAGAAAGGAACACAGGAAATGAGCAAATGGGTCTGCCCCGTATGCGGGTACGTGCATGAAGGCGACACGCCGCCGGAGAAATGTCCGCAGTGCGGCGTTCCGGGGTCGCGCTTCGCGAAGCAGGAGAGCGAGGGCCTCTCCTTCGTGACAGAGCACCACGTCGGCGACGGCGTCGTCGCGGACGCCGAGGTCACGCAGGGACTGAAGGACCACTTCGCCGGCGAGTGCACCGAGGTCGGGATGTACCTCGCGATGTCGCGCCAGGCGGATCGCGAGGGATACCCGGAGGTCGCGGAGGCCTACAAGCGCATCGCCTACGAAGAGGCGGAGCACGCGGCCAAGTTCGCGGAGCTCCTCGGCAAGACGATCGACATCGTCACCGACTCCACGAAGGAGAACCTGAAGCGGCGCATGGAGGCCGAGAGCGGCGCGACGGCCGGCAAGATGGCCATCGCCAGGCGAGCGAAGGATCTCGGCTACGACGCGATCCACGACACCGTCCACGAGATGGCGAAGGACGAGGCGCGCCACGGCAAGGCCTTCCAGGGCCTCTACAACCGCTACTTCGGGTAGCCGGCCAGGCGGGGCGCGGCGTCCGCGCCGCGCCCCTGCCGTCACGGCGCCGGCTCTGCCGGCGCCTTTCTTCTCGAGACCCGGTTCACCAGGTGCGCGATTCCCATGTACGGGATCCCGGAATGGAGCGTGAGCCCGATCTCGCAGGTTCGGGAGTTCGAATAGCCCTCAGTGGCGCCGGCCTCTACGATGCGCCCCCTCAGCTTCCTCAGCGCCCAGGCGTTCAGCTCCGGATGGGTGAAGCCCTTGTCCCCGGCGAACGCGCAGCAGCCTACCTCCTCCGGCACCACCACCTCCCTGGCGCACGCCCTCGCCACCTTGAGGATCGCGGGCACGAGCCCCATCTTGCGCATCGAGCAGGTGGGGTGCACGGCCACGCAGACGTCGAGCGGCTCTATCTCGAGGCGGTCGAGGACGAACTCGGCGATGAACTCGAACGGCTCGTAGAGCTTCAGCCCCCCGATCGTACGCCGCATCCTGTACAGGCACGGGCTCTGGTCGCACAGCACGGGCCAGCGTCCGCCCTCGGACGCGGCCCTCAGCGCGGCCCCGAGCTCAGCGGCCTTGCGGTCCGCGACGTCCGGCATCCCCTTCGACTCCCAGATCGTGCCGCAGCAAAGACCGCGCATCCCCTCGGGGAACACCACCTCGTAGCCGGCCTTCTCCAGAAGTTCCGTCATCTCGCTGACGAGCGGCCTGCCGGACGGATCGCCCCCGGCGGGCCCCATCCTCTGGTTTATGCACGAGGGGAAGTACACCACCCTATCCCGTCCGGCGGCGGCCGTCGGCGCGGGCATCTGGCGGACGCGGTGCGGCATCGCGGGAGTCCACAGCGGAATCAGGCCGCCTGATCCGCGGTGAAGCATCCGGCAGACCGCCTGCATGAGCCGGTCGCCGAGAACCGCCTGGCCGAGCGCCGCGAGGTCGAGGAGCGCGCCCACGCCGCCCGCGACGAGCGGGAAGCGCCGCGCCGAGAGCTCCCCGAGGCGCCTGGCTGCTGACGGCATCTCCCTCTCGCGGATGGCGTGGATGAAGTCGCCGACGTTGATCCCCACGGGGCAGCTCGTGGAGCACAGGCCGTCGCCCGCGCAGAGGTCTCTGCCGAGCCGCCGGAAGTCGCGCCCGAGCTCCGACGCGAGACGCGCCGACTCGGCGTCCCCGAGCCCGCCGAGGCGGGCGATCTCGCGCTGGACCACGATGCGCTGGCGGGAGGAGAGCGCGAAGCCGCACGCCACGCAGTTCACCTCGCAGAAGCCGCACTCGATGCAGCGGTCCACAGAGTCGTGCACGCGCGGCAGCGGCTTCAGGTGCAGCACGTACGAGGCGGGGTCCTCGTTGAAGATGACGCCGGGGTTGAGGATGCCGTCCGGGTCGAAGAGGTCCTTCACGTCCCGCATGAGCCGATACGCCGCGTCCCCCCATTCGCGGCGGACGAACGGGGCCATGTTCCGCCCGGTGCCGTGCTCGGCCTTGAGCGAGCCCTCGTACCTGTCGGCGACGAGCGCGACCACGTCGCGCATCATGCGGTCGTACTGCGCGACGGCCTCGGGCGTGTCGAAGCGCTGGTTGAGGATGAAGTGCCAGTTGCCCTCGAGCGCGTGCCCGTAGATCACGGCGTCGCGGTATCCGTGCTCGCGGAAGAGCGCCTGGAGCTCGTCCGTCAGGTCGGCGAGGCGGGGCACCGGCACCGCGACGTCCTCTATCAGGCAGGTGGTGCCGATCTCGCGAGTGCCGCCAACGGCGGGGAAGATCCCGCTGCGCATGGCCCACCACTTGCCCGCGACCGCCGGGTCGGACGTGAACTCGGGCGGGGAGGAGAGGACGAAGCCGGAGAGCGCCCTGGACACCGCGTCGCGCTTCTCGGCGGCCTCGTCGGCGCTGGCGGACTCCGTCTTCACGAGCAGGGCGCCGGCGCCCTCCGCGAGGCCGGCGAGCTCCGGGAAGTCCCGCTCGACCGCGCGCATCGCCTTGCGGTCGAAGAACTCGGCGGCGGCGAGCGCGCCGGTCGGCTTCATCGCGGAGACCGCCTCGCAGGCGGAGCGCGCGGTGGGGAAGAGCAGCAGGGCCGACTCCTCCACCGCAGGGACGACCCCGGTCCTCATCGTGGCCTCGGAGAGGAAGGCGAGCGTGCCTTCGCTGCCCACGATCAGATGGGCGAGAATGTCGAACGGGTCGTCGAACTCGACAAACGGCAGGATGTTCAGCCCCGTGACGTTCTTGATCGAGTACTTGCGGCGGATGCGCTCGGCAAGCGCCCGGTCGGCGCGCGTGCGGTCGCGCAGCTCGTCGAGCCTGGCGAGGAACTCCGGGTGGGACGCCGAGAACGCGGCGCGAGAGGCGGCCTCGCCGGTGTCCAGCACGGCGCCGTCGGCGAGCACGAGGCGTACGGACTCGAGCATCCGGTGGCTGTTGGCGTGCGTTCCGCAGCACATTCCGGACGCGTTGTTCGCGACGATGCCGCCCACCATGGCGCTGTTCACGGAGGCGGGGTCCGGCGTGAAGCGGCGTCCGTACGGCCTGAGGACGGCGTTCACGCGACCGCCCGTCACGCCGGGCTGGAGGCGGATCGCGCCGCCGTCGCCGACCGGCTCGCACCGCTCCCACTTCTTGCCGCAGACCATGAGGAGGGAGCCGCCCGTCGCCTGCCCGGAGAGCGACGTGCCGGCCGCCCGGCAGGTCACGCCCAGGCGTTCCCGGCGGGCGCGCCTGAAGACGGACGCGACCTCGGCCTCGTCCGCCGGCATGAGCACCTCCTCCGGGACGAAGCGGTAGAAGCTCGCGTCGGTCCCCCACGCGAGCCGCTCAAGATAGCCTCCGCGGCGCTCCGGGGCGCGATCCCCTGCTGTGCGGCCCCGCGCTCCCCTCTCCACGCTACTCTCCGATCCAGAGCCTGAGCACGCCGACCTGGCGGACGGTGTCCTCCAGCGTGTCGCCGACCGTGTTCTCGAGCGTGTACCAGCCGTCGTAGCCTTCGCGCGCCAGGGTCGTCACGATCTCCCTGTTCGGCACGGCGCCGAGCCCGAGCGTCTCGTATCTGCGGTTGTCCTCCTCCGTCTGGTCCTTCAGGTGGACGTGCTCGATGCGCCCCCTGGCGTACGCCATCATGTCGAGGATCGACTCGCCGCGTCCGGCGTAGTATAGGTTGCCGGAGTCGAGCGCGAACCTGATGTCGGGGATCTCGTCGAGGAAGCGCTTGAGGTACTTCATGTAGGAGCCGGGGTTGCAGGGCCCGCCGAAGTCCTCGACCGTGATCTTCACGCCCTGCGCCTTCGCCGCCGCGACGAACCTCTTCATCGCCGCGAGGTCCTTCTCGAACTCGGCCTCCTGGTCGCCGTCCTTCGTGAAGTGAGACGGCACGACCATGATGCGCGGCACGGCGTACCTCTTCGCCTGCGCGAGGGCGAGGTCGAGATCCTGCTGGAACTGGGCGTCGTCGAACATCCTCGGGAAGCAGTAGAAGTTGATGATCCTCAGCTTCGTCGCCGCGATCGCCTCGGCGACCTTCAGGTCGCGCACGTCCACGTCCACGCCGCGCACGCCTATCCCGTAGAGGCTGTCCGCCGCCTGCGCGAGCGTCCAGCCGCGCTCCTTGGCGATCCTCTTCACGAACGTGGCGAAGACGGAGATCTTCGGCGCGCTCCTGCCCGCGTCGCCCGACGAGACGGCCGCGGCGCCGCCCGGCGCGGCGGCCGTGGCGGCGTTCGCCCCGACGGGCGCCATCGACGCCAGAATTGCCGCCGCGGCGACGGCCGTCACGATCCTTTTCACAACATCACTACACCTCATGCCACTGCGATTCATGCCATTCCTTTCCTGCTCTGTTCTTGACGATGCGGCGGACACGCGTCCATCCGTCCTATGAGCGCGTATCTTACCACAAAACGCCCTC
>CAVERN010000124.1:0-4917 GCA_963618095.1 bacterium
GTGCGCCGGAGTGTTGAGCGCCGTGAAGTTGTTGAACGGGTTCTCGATGTCCGGCCCGTCCGCGACCGTGAAGCCCAGCCGGGAGAAGATGCGCGCCGACTCCGATATGACCCTGGAGATCGGGTGCGCGGACCCGAGCTCCGGCCAGAGCCCCGGGCGCGTGACGTCCACGCCGCTGGCCTGCGCCTCCCCCGGCCGGGGAGCGCCCGCCCCCTTGCCCGAGAGGGCCTCCTCCACCTCGCGCCGCCACTCCTGCACGGCCTTGCCGAACGCCGGACGCTCCTCCTTCGGCACGTCCTTCATCCCCCTTATCAGCGCCGGCAGCAGCCCGTTGCGCCCGACATACTTGACGCGGAGCGCCTCCACCGCCTCCGCGCCCTCCGCGGCCGCCACCTCTTCGAGCGACGCCTTCCTGTTCTCCTCAAGTTCCGCTAACGTCATGGACTTTCCTCTTTCAGGTGCACAATTATACCACAATCCGCCCCGCGCCTCCGGCGGCCAGGCGCCGCGACAGCCTCTCGGCAAGGCGCACTATCCTGCGCGCGACGGCGTCCTTGCCGAGGAGCGGCAGCCTCTCCGCGGAGCCGTCCGGCAGCACGAACGCCACCCGGTTCGTCGCGGTCCCGAAGCCGGACCCCGCCTCGGAGACGTCGTTCGCGACGACGAGGTCCAGCCCCTTCTCCCGGCACTTGCGGCACGCCTCGGCCGCAGGGTCCCCCGTCTCCGCCGCGAAGCCTATGAGAATCTTCCTCTCCCCGGCGCGGCGGAGCCGAAGGGACACGGTCTTCAGGATGTCCGGGTTGCGCACGAGGCGGAGCGTGCCGGACATCTCCCCCTTCTTCATCTTCCTCGCGGCGCAGGCCGCGGGGCGCCAGTCCGCCACCGCCGCCGTCGCCACCAGGCAGTCGAAGTCCTCCGCCTCCACGGCCTCCATCATGTCGCGGGCGGAGACGACGTCGACGCGCCGCACCCCGCGGGGAGCGCGGAGCGCCACCGGGCCGCACACGAGCGCCACGTCGTGCCCGAAGCGCCTCGCGGCCCGGGCGACGGCGAACCCCATGCGCCCGGTGGACGGATTCGAGAGGAACCGCACCGGGTCCAGGAACTCGCGCGTAGGCCCCGCTGTGACGAGGAAGCGCATCCTGCCGGCGTCCCCCTATCGGGACTCGACGATCTTCCTCGCCTCGGCGGCGAGGTCGGATATCCGCGCCCAGTCTCCGGAGGCGAGGGCGTCCTTCGGCACGATCCAGGTGCCGCCGCACGCCACTATCTCCGGGACGGCGAAGTAGTCCCTGACGTTCGCCGCGTTGATCCCGCCCGTGGGCATGAACTTGACGCCCGTCGAGCGGAACGCGCCAAGGAGGTTCTTTATCATCTTCACCCCTCCGGCGGCCTCCGCCGGGAAGAACTTCACCATCGGAACTCCGGCCGTGAGCGCCTGCGAGAGCTCCGACGCCGTGGCGATCCCCGGCACCATCGGCAGGCCGGCCTCCTTCGCGCAGGCGACGACCGCGGGGTCGAAGCCCGGCGCGACGCCGAACTCCGCGCCCGCGGCCTTCGCCGCCCGCACCTGCTCGGCGGTGAGGAGCGTGCCGGCCCCGACGACCGCGCCGTCCACCTCGGCCCTTATCCGCGCTATCGCGCCCGCCGCCGCCCTGGTGCGGAACGTGACCTCGAGCACGGGCAGCCCGCCATCCACGAGCGCCCTCGCCAGCGGCACCGCCTTCTCCTCGTCCTCTATCACTATGACCGGGATTATCCCGGCCGACCTGAGAGTCTCAACTACGTCCATACCTCAAAAGCCTTTCAAGATTAGCAGATCCCGACTGCGGACGGACGCCGGACGGAGCGCAGAGGCCCCCGCCCAGCGTCCGGCCGACGGCGCGTCAGACGCCGGAGTAGCAGACGAACCCGCCGTCCACGGGAAGCGTCACGCCGGTGATGAAGGACGCCTCGTCGGAGAGCAGGAAGCGGGCCGCGCCGTGCAGGTCGCTGGGCTGGCCGAACTTCCTCATCGGCGTCTTGGCGATCACCTTGTTGCCGCGGGCCGTGAGCGTCTTGCCGTCCTTCTCGAGCATGAGGAAGCGGTTCTGGTTCGTGATGAAGAACCCGGGCGCGAGGGCGTTCACGCGGATGCCCATCGGCGCCAGGTGCGTGGCGAGGAAGCGGGTGAAGTTCATGATGCCGGCCTTCGCCGCGCCGTACGCCGCGACCTTGGTGAGGGGCTGGTATGCCGCCATGGAGCAGAAGTTGAGCACCGCGCCGCCCTTCTTGAGCATCTCCCTGCAGAACACCTGGCACGGCAGGATCGTGCCCACGAGGTTCAGCCTGTTCACGAACTCGAAGCCCTCGGGCGTGAGGCCGAAGAACGTGTCCTCGAGCTTCGTGCCCTTCGTCATCTGCTCCGCCGGGGTGGTGCCCTTGGGATGGTTGCCGCCCGCGCCGTTTATCAGCACGTCGACGCGCTTCCACTTCTTGAGCACCGCCTTGCACGCGGCCTCGAGCGACGCCTTGTCGAGCACGTTCGCCTCGATGGCGAGGGTCTGCCTGAGCCCCTTCCTGGCGAGCTTCGCGCAGAAATCCCTGGCCACGTCGCCGCGCAGGTCGAGCACCGCGACCTTCGCTCCGTGGCGGAGCAGGTCCTCCGTCATGCTCGAGCAGAGCACGCCGGCCGCGCCGGTGCACACTATAACCTTGCCCTCCACGCCCTTGTCCTTGAGTACCTTCATCTGATTGCCTTTCCTCGCTGTGTTGTTTGACCGATTCAGGGACCTCCTCAGTAGAGCTCCCTGACCTTCGCCGCAACGTTGTCCGCAGTGAAGCCGAAATGCTCCGCCAGCACCTTGTACGGGCCGGACTCCCCATACGCGTCGAGCGTGACGAAGCGGGTCTTGGAGGCGTCCACGACGTACGAGCCCCAGCCGAACCTCACGCCGGCCTCCACGATCACGCGCTTCACGCACGTGCCGGGCACCACGCTCTCGCGGTACTCGAGCGGCTGGCGCTCGAAGAGCTCCCGGCACGGCATGGACACCACGCGCACCGCGCGCCCGGTCTCGGCGATGCGCCTGGCCGCCTCGACGCAGATGGACACCTCGGAGCCGGACGCGAGGAGGAGGTACTCGGGGTGCGCCGCGCTCTCGTACACGGAATACGCGCCACGCGCCACGCCCTCCGCGCTCGTCCCCTCGAGGATCGGCAGGTTCTGCCGCGTGGTGAGGATGCAGCTCGGGCCGGAGACGTTCTTGAGCATCTCCACCCAGCACCAGCCAGTCTCGTTCGCGTCCGCGGGCCTGAACGTCGCGACGTTCGGCATGGTGCGCATCGCGGCGAGCTGCTCCACGGGCTCGTGCGTGGGGCCGTCCTCGCCCACGTAGAAGGAGTCGTGCGAGAACACCCAGATGGACGGCAGGCGCATGAGGGCGGCGAGACGTATCGCCGGCCGGCAGTAGTCGGAGAACACGAAGAACGTCGCGCCGAACGCGCGGTATCCGCCGTACGCCGTCACGCCGTTGACGATCGCGCTCATGGCGAGCTCGCGGATCCCGAAGTGCACGTTGCGCCCGGAATAGTCCCCGGCGGCGAGCCACCCGTACTCCTTGAGGCCGGTCTTGTTCGACGGCTCGAGGTCCGCGGAGCCGCCTATCAGGTCGGTGGCGACCCTGGCGAGGGCGTTCATCACCACGCCGTTCGCCGCGCGCGTCGCGACGGGCTTCGCCGGGTCGAACTGCGGCAGCGCGCGATACAGGTCGGCGGCGGTGTACTTCGGCGGCGCGGGCGGCGCGGACTTCCTCTCGCGCTCGTAGGCGTTGCGCATGCGGTGGCAGCGCAGCGCGCGCTGCTCGAACATCCCGTACACCTCCTCGGGGACGAAGAAGCTCTTCTCCGGGTCGAACCCGAGCGCCTTCTTGAGGCCGGCGAGCTCCTCGGCGCCGAGCGGCGCCCCGTGCACGCCCGAAGTGCCGCTCTTCGTGGGAGCGCCCCGCCCGATCACGGTCTTCGCGATTATCACGACCGGCGCGTCCGACACCTTGAGCGCCCTGCGGTAGGCGCGGTCTATCTGGTCGAAGTCGTGCCCGTCGCACTCGATCACCTTCCACCCGTAGCTCTCGAAGCGCCTCCTGGTGTCGTCCGCCATGGACAGCGACGCCGCCCCCTCGATGGTTATGCCGTTGGAGTCGTAGACGAGCGTGAGCCCCCCCAGCCTGAGGTTGCCCGCGAACGAGCAGGCCTCGTGGGAGATGCCCTCCTCGAGATCGCCGTCGCCGCAGAAGACCCACGTGTGGTTCGCGTCGCCGTTCCGCCTGGACGCGAGCGCCATCCCGACGCCCATCGCGATCCCCTGCCCGAGCGGGCCGGTCGTCACCTCCACGCCAGGCATCACGCCGCGCTCGGGATGCCCGGCGCAGCGCGAGCCGAACTGGCGGAAGGTCTGCACCTGGTCCATCTCGCAGCCCTTGACCCCCGCCAGATGCAGCAGCGAGTAGACGAGCATCGACGCATGGCCGCCCGAGAACACGAGCCTGTCGCGCATCGCCCAGCCGACGTCCTTCGGGTCGAAGTTCAAGTGCCTGAGCCAGAGCGAGACCGCCAGGTCCGCCATGCCCATGGGCGCCCCCGGATGCCCGCTCTTCGCCTTCTCGATCGCATCCGCCGCCAGGCAGCGCACCGTGTTCGCCGCCAGCCTCAACTGTTCGTTCGTGTATCTCATTCTATCCCTCTCCTTATCGTTGGCGCATTATACCACAAAAGAACGCGGCGGCAGGAACGACGCGACAGCGGCCGCTCAAGGGCGCTCAAGTGTGCCGAGCAACCCGCGTCAGGGACACGGCTACGACGCCGGGACGGCCACGCGGAGATGCACGGGGCCGAGGAGGCCGCTCGGCAGCGGCTCGTCGTTCTTGTCCCAGTGCTTCC
>CAVERN010000125.1:0-4904 GCA_963618095.1 bacterium
CGTGCACCTTCGCGACGTGCGCCTTGATGTCGGGAAAGCGCGACGGCACGGGCATCCAGTCGCCCGTCGCCGAGTAGAACGTCGCGCTGTCGACCTTCTGCCAGCCGTCGTCGAGGATCATCGTCTTCATGCCGAGCGCGGCGGCCATCCGCGCCTCCGCCTCGAGCTGCTTGTCCGTGACGTCCTGGAGATAGGCATACCACGTCGAGTAGACGGGGTCGAACGCCGTCTCCGGAACCTTCGTCGGCCTGAAGCCGTTGACCTTCACGATCCAGTCCGTGCAGTCGCGCACCGCGTCCGCGAAGTTGCGTCCGCGCCGGTCGAGGAGAACGGTCGCGGAATACGCCTTCATCTTGCGCGTCGGCTTCTCGAAGAACTCGAAGCGCGCCGTCATCTCGCACGTGTTGTCGTCCGCGTAGAGCAGCCACTTCGTCGGCTCGAACGCCTCGGAGCAGGCCATGGCGACGGGAGCGGCGCCCGTCGAGTTGAAGCCGACGGCGATCGGCGTGTCGCAGGCGAGGGCGGACGAGCTCAGGTGCCATGGGCTCCAGAGCTTCGGCCAGAGATGGCAGCCGTCGCCATTGACGCTCGGGTCGCACGTCCAGACGTTCTGGACGCCGGCGCCGGACGAGACGAGGAACACGCCGAAGTGCGGCGGCATCGCCTCCGTCGGCGAGGTGAGCCGCACCGTCACGGCGTCGCGCCCGTCGTCGACGGCGCACGAGACGTCGAACGACCAGCCGCCGGGCTTGTCGCAGACGACGTCGCCCCTCGCGCCGAGCGCGGTCGTGAACGACTTCACGACCTTCATCTTGCGCTCCATGTCCGTCGCGTTCGCGACGCACGCCCACGCGGCGCAGACCGCCGCCAGGATCGCATTGACCTTCATGTTCACCCCCCTTGCCATTGACTTGACGCCCGGCCTCACTTGGCGGAGACGAAGCAGCGCACGGAGTTTATCCTGTAGCGCGCGTCGTCCCCCTCGCGCGAGCTGACGAGCAGGACGTCGTCTTCGGAGAAGTCCTTGCCGAGCTTCAGGCTCCACGCATAGCGCTGCGCGTCGCGCCTGCCCGCCAGCGTGTAGATCCTGCCGGCAACGCCGGCCTTGCCCCGGCCCTTCCCGTGCGGAATGCGCCACACGGAGAGCGTGCGCGGCGTATGTCGCTGCTCCGTCGCGAGATCCATCACGAGCACCGGGTTCCTGCGCCCGACGAGGGCCCTGGAGAGCGCCGCCGAGAGCATGATCGACGCGTCCCCGGAGACCTGGAGCCACCCGTCCGCCCCGGGAGCGATCGTCCTCCCGTCCGACGACGCGCCGGCGACGACCCTGTCCACGCGCACCACGTCAGAGGGCAGTTCCTCCATCGGATTCCCCGGCACGTCGAACTGGAAGGAGATCGGCCGCCCGACGGCGCCGAACGAGTCCTCCGGATACACGGTGGCGCGATGCCGCAGGCCCGGATCGAGAACGGCCGGGATCACCGGGAACGAGCACCTCTTCGGGAAGTCCATCACCTGCTTCACCGACTGGCCGAGGACGGCGAGCGATCTCCACGAGCCGTCCGCTCCCTGCGACTCGATCTCCACGCGATGGCCGCGGACTCTGCCGGACGGCTCCGCCGCCGGGAAGGAGAGCGTCCCGGACACGCCGTCCCGGCTCTGCGAGTACGCGCCGCCGGCATCGGACTGGAACGCCGGGGGAGGCATCGCCTCCATGCGGCGGGCGAAGCGGTACGGGCCGTTCCGGGGATCGAGGGGAAGCGGCACGGACCAGCGGTCGTCGGCTCCGATCTCGCGGCCCGAGACGGCCTCGTAGCGGCGGACGTCGATGCGGTCCTCAAACACGTCCAGCACCATCGCCTCGCCGCCGATCGGGTTGGAGTACTGCGCGTGGGCGCCGAGGTTTATCGAGGTGAACTCGCCCTGCCAGATGTTGGCGGGCCACGTGATCGCGGTGTGGATGTGGCCGGTCAGGTTGACGACCTGGGGGAAGCCGTCCAGCGCGCGGCGGATCTGCCGGGAGCTCCAGTGGGAGGTCCCCGTGGTCGTCCCGAACGGCGGCACGTGCGTCACCACGAACACCGGGCGGCCCGCCTCGCTCGCGGCGACGGCCTCCTTCACGTTCCTCTCCAGCGTCTCGATCCTCTCGTGCTGGAAGTACGAGGCGAAGCGATAGCCCTTCACGCAGGCGCACGGGTTCCTGGAGTCCATGCCGAGGGCCCTGACCGCCGCGTCTATCACCTTCGGGTCGTTCCGCTTCGTGTTCGGAAGGTAGTTGTAGTCGTGGTTGGCCACGCAGAAGAACGGCACCGTGGGCGTCCCGGCGAAGCACTCGTCGAAGCGCGCCCGGAAGTACTCGAGCTCCGAGACGTGGCTGAGGTCGGCGATGTCCCCGGTGTCCACCACGACGTCCACCTCCATCTTCCTGAAGAGCCTGAAGCAGGCCGAGGTCTTCTCGTGCGTCTCCTTCCTGTCGGGGTGGAGGTGGTTGTCCGACATCGCCCCGATGCGCAGGAGCGGCCGGCGCCCGTCGAAGGCGAGCGCCGCGCCCATCGCGACCGACGCCGCCCCGCACGCCATGAACCTCTTTCTCGTCTGCACCGTCTCTCGCCTCCTTCACCCTGCTACTTCGTAAGCGAACACGGCCCGTTCACGCACCCCCCGGGGCAGGCCATCACCTCGAGGAAGTTCGCGCCCGTCCTGCCGCTCGCGTGCAGCTTCAGCATCCCCATCGTCTTGCGGTCGATGCCGTTTATCTGCTGCGCGTTGAGGCTGAATCCTGGGATGCGGGACGCCGCCTCTGCCAGCACGGCCTCCGTGACCCCGCAGCTGCGGGCGTAGTTGCGGGCGGTCTTGTCCGCCGGGCGCTCGAGCCTGTACGGCTCGCAGGCGAGCACGTCGACCTTCCGTCCGGCGAGGAGCGCCCCGAGCTCCTCGAAGGACAGCACGTAGTCGACGGCCTTGCGCCGCGCCTCGCTGCGCTTGGCGACGCACGGGCCAACGAACACGGTCTTCGCCCCCGGGTCCCTCTCCTTCACGATCTCGCGGGCGAACACCATCGGGCTGGGCGTGAGGGACACGTGGTCGATGAAGTCGGGGAGATGCTTTGCCACGAAGTTCACCCAGGCGGGGCAGCAGGACGTCGTCATGAGCGACTTGGGGTCCTTCTCCATGCGCTCGATGAACTCGGCGGTCTCGTGCGCCGTGGTCCGCTCCGCGCCGAGCGCGACCTCCATCACGTCCGAGAACCCCGCCTTCACGCAGGCGGAGAGGAGCTGCTCGATCGTGCCGGGGAACTGCCGGTCCGCCGCCGGGGCGACCATCGCGACGAGCCGCTCGCCCCTCTTCATCGCGAGCAGCACCTCGAGAAGCTGCGAGCGCTCCATCACCGCGTTGAACGGGCATGCGGTGAAGCACTTGCCGCAGTATATGCACTTCCTGAAGTCGATCTCCGCGACGCCGTGGGCGTTCTTCTTGATCGCCCCAACGGGGCAGGCCTCCTCGCACGGGACGGTCGTCTTCACGATCGCGTGGTACGGGCAGACGGCGATGCACTTGCCGCACTTCACGCACTTGGCGGGATCGATCACCGACTGCCCGTTCACAACCGACACCGCGCCCTTCGGGCACGTGTACACGCACGGGCGCGCGAAGCAGCCCCGGCAGTTGGAGGTGGACACCACCTTGGAGTCCGGGCACCCGGAGCACGCCGGGCCGCACACGGACAGGGGGGAGAACCTGTTCGGCGAGTCCCTGAACGGGTCCTCGCCCCCCTCCGCCTTCGCGACGAGCAGGTCGAGATATTCCGCGAGGGTGGTCGCCTCGTCCGTCTCGTCCTCCGTCGAGAACCCCAGAAGTGCCATCAGCCTGTACTTGAGCACCGCCCGGTCGTGGTAGAGGCAGCAGCGCGACGATTCCGAGTGCTTCGGGCGGAGCCTGACCGGGATGCGGTCGATCTCGCGCCTCAGCTCGCCCGAGTCGAACGCGCGCACGAGCCGTATCATCAGCTCACGACGGATGTAGACCGCGCCATTGAGCATTTCAGCGCACCTCCCCCACGAGCTCCCTTATGCGGGCGACCACCCTCTCCGTCGAGGCCCTGCCCATCACCTCCGAGCCGTTGAAGCGCACGTACGGCGCCCCTTCGAGGTTCTCGCGCTCGCACAGGTCGAGGCAGGTGCGGGCCTCTATCGACACCCGGTCCCGCATCTCCTCGGGGAGGCTTCCCTCAAGGTCCATGAGCGTCG
Organism: bacterium; assembly: GCA_963618095.1. Lineage (GTDB taxonomy): Bacteria > Verrucomicrobiota > Kiritimatiellia > RFP12 > UBA1067 > UBA1731. The sequence goes on from CAVERN010000125.1 coordinate 4,248, forward strand.
CCGCCCCCAGCAGGTAGCAGGCGGTTCCGCAGCATATCTCAACTTTGACTTTCTCCATAGGTTTTCCCCTTTCAATCCGCCCCTGCGCCGGACGCGCCCCGGAAGGCGCGCCCGCGTCAGTAGAAATCGAGCGACACCTCCTTGCGGTAGTTCCTCTCGAGCGCCTCGGCGATGCGGCGCACGACGGAGCGGCGCAGCTCGAGATCCTGCGGAAGGTTCGGGTCCTGGTGGCACTCGTTCACCTTCGTGCCGATCACGAACTCGATGCGGTCGTGCCGCATCATGCGCTCGAGGATCGCCCTGGCCGCGGCCGGCTCCCTCTCCGGCGGGCGACCCTGCTCGAGGGCCGAGAGCACCCGGTCGAGCGTGAGTATCCCCTCCGTCGCGATTCCGATCCCCTCCACCGTGCCAACCGGCGGCAGCCCGCCTGCGCTTCGCATGGCGGAGAGGGGGATCGTGATCTTCGCGCCGAGCTCGCGCTCGACGATGTTCGCCGACGTCCCGCCGCACACGACCGTGTGCTCCGGGCCGAGCAGCGCCTGGCGGGCGTAGTCCGCGTCGTGCTCGCGGTAGAACGGCGGGCCGGTGAGCACGCGCATCACCCGGGGCCGGCGGAGGTACACCACGAGGCAGCTTACGTCGTCCTTGCACATCCCG
>CAVERN010000126.1:0-4883 GCA_963618095.1 bacterium
GCTCCTCGAACCCAAAATGCGCTTCGCTTTCCATGGCGCGGAATTATACCATGATGTGATACAATTCCCGCACATGGACATATTCGACACACACGCGCATTTCACCGAGGACGCGGAGCGGACCCGCGCCACGCTCGCCCGCGCCGCCGGCGCCGGCGTCTCCCGGCTGATGGCCGTCGGAGGGTCCCCGGAGCTGAACCGGGCCGCCCTCCTCGCCGCCGGCATGGAGGCCGCGGAGGGCGAGCCGCTGCCGGAGGTGCGCCTCGCGCTCGGGCTGGACCGCGACCAGGCGAGAGACGCCTCGGGCGGGGCGCGCCCGGAGCACGACCTCTCCTGCGTGGCCGCAGCCCGCGACAGGCTCTCCGCGATAGGCGAGATCGGCCTCGACTTCCACTACCCCGGCGCGTCCGCGAGGGCGCAGTGCGACCTCTTCGCCGCGCAGCTCGAGCTCGCCAGGGACCTCTCGCTCCCCGTGGTGATACACACGCGCGACGCGGACGACGCGACGCTGGGCGTCCTGGACGAGAGCGACTTCCACCGGGGCATAATACACTGCTTCACCGGATCGGTGCCATTCGAGAGAAAGCTCCTGGACCGCGGGTTCATGGTGTCGATATCGGGCATCGTCACGTTCCGCGCCGCGGAGAACGTGCGGGACGCGGCGCGCTACGCGCCGGACGACCGGCTGCTCGTGGAGACCGACTCCCCCTTCCTCGCCCCGGTGCCGATGCGCGGCTCGGAGAACGAGCCGGCGTTCATCGCGCACACGGTGCGGTTCATCGCGGCGCTGAGGGGCGTCTCGCCGGAGGCGCTCGCGGAGCTCACCACAAGGAACGCGGAGGAGATTCTCCCATGCTCGCGCCGTCAACGATAGCCCGCATACGCGAGATGATGGCCCAGGCCGCCGTGTGCGAGGACGACCTGGAGGAGTCGTTCATCCTCGGCGGCGGCCCCGGGGGGCAGAAGACGAACAAGACCTCGAACGTGGTGCGCCTGAAGCACCGTCCGAGCGGCGTGCAGATACGCTACGGAGAGTCGCGCTCGCGCGAGGACAACCGCTGGCTCGCGCGCCGCGCCCTCGCCGAGACGCTGCTCGAACGCGAGCAGAACGTGAAGTCCGAGAAGCGCCAGCTCGCCGAGAAGAAGCGCCGCCAGAAGCGCCGCCGCTCCCGCCGCCAGAAGCAGCGGATGCTCGACGACAAGAAGGCGCACTCGGAGAAGAAGTCCGCCCGCAGGGCCGTGGACTGGTAGACATTTCCGCAGCGGAGATTTATGATTTATGATTTATGATTTACGATTTGTGATTTACGATTTGCGATTTGCGATTTACGGTAGGGCGCGACGTCCTCGGCGCGCCGAACGAACGAGGTTTTTTAGCCGTGTAGAAGTGGAGAGATCGTAGAAAACGCATGTCTGTGCGAAGTCACACAGTCTGCGAATCTTGGTTGATGCATTCTATGGCAGACTGCTTCGCAGACTTTACTGACAGGCCTTTGTCAGAGATTACACAAAAGGAAAAAGCCTTCAAGAATGCCCCTCGCGGCGTCTCGTTGGCCAATTTTCCGGCTCTTCTACAATTTTAGTGGAACCCGGCAACTTCACCCCGAACCACGTCAGCCGTATTTTACCACGAACCGGGCGCGACGACATCGCGCATTGCGCGATGCCCGTGTCTCTGGTTCGTGGTTAAACAACAGGCGAGATGCCGAAGCTGCCACCCACCACGGCGAGCACCACTAAAAACTCCGAAGAACCGATTTCTCTTTGTCCCTCGCTCTCGAATGATGATGAGGAACGCGTCCAAGGTGCGGCCCGGTGCTCCGGCGTCAGGCGGCGACGACCTCCGCGCCGAGGGCGGCGACCCTCTTCGCCAGGCCGCGGTCTTCCGTAACCACGATGATCCTGGAAGTGTCCAGCCCGAGGATCCTCGCGGCGTGGACGAAGTCGACTATGAGGCGGTCCGCCCGGTGCGGGCCCGTGCCTCCGGTGTACGTCACACGGCGCTCCCCGGCCCTGTACGAGCTCTCCTCGCCCCCGTCAAACACGATCCACTCGCGCACTGGCCCGTCGCATCCCCCCGCGTCCGGGGCCTCGGGGCCGGGGCGCTCCGCCCCGCGGCCCTTCAGGAACTCTGCCTTCATCCGCGAGACGTCTGCGCCGGAGAGCCTGGCCACGTTCCTGTTCCGCAGCACCACGTTCCACCCGTCGACGATCACCAGGCGCTCCCCGCCGGGGATCCGACGGAAGTCCTCCATGGCGACGAGCGCCACGTCGAAGTGCGCCGCAAGCGAGTCGCGCTCCTGCTCCAGCTCCAGCAGCCTGGCCTTCGCCTTCTCGAGCTCCGCCTTGACCTCGCGGAGACGGGCGGCTCGGGCGGAATCGAATATGAGGCCGGCTGACGTCACCTGCGCGCCGCCCCCGCGGAGTCTTTCCCGGCGCGCCGAAGGCCGTACACGGCGGAGCCGCTGCCGGACATCGCCACGCAGCGGAGCCCCCGCGCCTCAAGCCGGCGTATCGCGTCCGCTATGCCGGGGTAGAGCCGGATCGCCGCCGGCTGCAGGTCGTTGCGCCCGAGGCCGCGGTCGGATTCGCGGAACTCGCCGTAGACCTTCGGGGTGGACGCGAATATCGGCGGGGTCGATACGACCACGTCCTCCGCCGGCGGCACGCCCAGCTCTTCGGCGAGGTCCCGTCCAAGGGGCGAGACCCTCTCCCCGCGCCCCTCCATGAGCACAGGCCCGCCCATCGTCAGCGCCGGCACGTCGCTTCCGACCTCCGCCGCTATCTCGCAGAGGTCGCGCGCGCCGAGCCCGAGGCCCCAGAGGCGGTTTAGCCCGTTCAGGACCGCCGCGGCGTCCGCGCTGCCGCCGCCGAGCCCGGCGCCCATCGGTATCCGCTTGACAATCGATATCGTAGCGCCCCCCCGGCATCCGCTCGCCGTCCGAAGCGCGACCGCCGCCCGGTAGGCGAGGTTCGCCTCCTGGCGGACGTCCCCCGAGTCCATGCGGCAGGATATGCCGTCCGCCGCCTCGAGCGTGACGGTGTCGTGCAGCGCGACCGGGATCACGACCGACCTGAGGTCGTGGTATCCGTCCCGGCGGAGCCCGAGCACCTGAAGGGTCCAGTTTACCTTGGCGTGCGCCTCGACGACCACGGCCTGCCCCCGCCTCACACGGCGCGATAGCGCGCCACCGCCTCCGCGAAGGCGGGGGTGTCCACGAAGCCGCAGGAGCGGAACTCCGGGCAGAACCCGCGATAGACGCACTCGGGCACGCAAGCGGAGGCGACCTCCGGCTCGACCTTCGCGATCTCGTCCACGACAAGCCGCCACGCCGCGCGCGTCTCGGGGCTCGCCTGCGAGCAGAGGCGGCGGCGGGAGATGAACATCACCGCCTGAGCGTTCGCGAAGCACTCGTGCTCCACCGGCGCGTCCTGGCGCGCCCCCGTGCGGTCGAGCCCGGTGCGGTCCGTGCGCTGGGTGGACACGAAGTGCTCTATGCCGTACTTGTGGCGCACGAAGTGCACGGAGACCCAGTAGGGGAGGCCGGTCCACTTCCAGGAGAACATGAGCTTGCGTATCGGGGAGTGCTCGGCGAGGAGGATGGTCTTCTTCCATCTCGCGGACGGCTCCTTGTCGCCCTCCTGCATCCTTATCGTCGTGCGGGCGGCGTCGGCCACGTTCCGCCACGAGCCAATCACCCGGAGGAACCTCAGCGCGGTCTTTCCCTGCGAACGGCCTTCCATGGTCTTGCTGGCCCTATGCGAGGGCGGCCGCCGCGGCGTCGAGCGTCGCGAGGTCGGAGACGTTCACCGCCGCGAGCGAGGCGTCGATCTTCTTGATCAGGCCGGAGAGCACCTTGCCCGGGCCGAACTCCACGAACCTCGCGCACCCGAGCGCCTTGGCGGCCTCCACGTCCGCGGCCCAGTTCGTGGTGCCGGTGACCTGCTCGAGCATCGCGGCCCGGATGGCCGACGGATCGGAGGAGTGCGGCCTCCCCGTCACGTTGGACAGCACGGGGATCCTCGGGGCGCGGAACTCGACAGAGTCCAGCACCGGGGCGAGCCTCTCCCTCGCCGGCGCCATGAACGGCGAGTGGAACGCCCCGGCCGTCGCGAGCGGGATCGCGCGCTTCACGCCGAGCTCCTTCGCCTTCGCGGCCGCCGCCGCAATCGCGTCCTTCGACCCGGAGAGCACCTGCTGCGCCGCGGAGTTGACGTTCGCGACCGTGCAGCCGGTCGCCTCGCAGAGCGCCTTCAGCTGGTCCGGCGACGCGCCGACGATCGCGATCATGCCGCTCGGCGTCGCCTCGCACGCCTCCTGCATGAACCTGCCGCGCGCCTCAAGCACCCTGAGCGTGGAGTCGAAGTCCAGGGCGCCGGCGGCGCAGAGCGCCCCCCACTCGCCGAGGGAGAGCCCCGCCGCGCAAGAGAACTGCGTGGGACGCCTCTTCTGGAACGCGAGGAACGCCGCGTAGCTCGTCACGAATATGGCCGGCTGGCACACGTTGGACTTCGTGAGCTCCTCCGCCGGGCCCTCGAAGCAGACCCTCTTCAGGTCGAAGCCGAGCACGGCGTTCGCCTTGTCGAAGAGCGCCATGAGCTCGGCGTCGCCCTCGGCGAAGTCCCTGCCCATCCCCGGAACCTGGGCCCCCTGGCCCGCAAACACGCAGCAATCACCCATCTCTCGTCCCTCCTTCTTCACTTCACCTTCGACAGAGCCTGCCTGAGGTCGTCGATCAGATCCTCGGGGTCCTCAAGCCCGACTGAGAGCCGGATGAGGTCCGGGGGGATCCCCGCCGCCCTGAGCTGCTCGTCCGTGAGCTGGCGATGCGTGTGCGACGCGGGGTGCAGCACGCAGCTCCAGGCGTCCGCGACGTGCGTGA
>CAVERN010000127.1:0-4862 GCA_963618095.1 bacterium
AGGGGCAGTTCATGGCGCCGGAGGACATGGCGCAGGTCGTCCGCAAGATCGAGTCCACCGGCAACAGGCGGATCGTGCTGTGCGAGCGCGGCGCGAGCTTCGGCTACCGCAACCTCGTCGCCGACATGCGCTCGCTCCTGATAATGCGCGAGCTCGGGTATCCTGTGGTGATGGACGCGACGCACTCCGTGCAGCGTCCCGGCGGGCTCGGCACGGGCTCCGGCGGCGACGGGCGCTTCGCGCCGGCCCTCGCTCGCGCGGCGGTCGCCACGGGGGTGGACGGCGTGTTCATGGAGACGCACATGAACCCGAAGAGGGCGCTTTCGGACGCCGCGAACGCGATCGCCTTCAGGGAGGTCGAGGGGCTCTGGCGCACGCTGCTTGCGATCCACTCCGTCGTGTCCGGCGCGAAGACGGGAGGCGCGAGGCGATGATGGCGATGCGCTCCATCCTGCTTGCGGCCACGGCGCTCGCCTCCGCGTGCCTTCTGGCGTTCGACTCCGAGAGGTGGCTGAGCGAGCAGCGCGGGGACGATTCCGACATGCTCCGCCTGAGGGCGGAGTACGCGAAGTGCGTGAAGAGGATCGACGTGCCGGCCGAGAACGTGGTCCTGCCGATCGAGTTCCACGCCAATGGCGCGGTGAAGAGCCGCCTCAAGGCGGGCAAGGCCTTCATGTTCGCGGACACCGGGCTCATCTGGGGCGAGAAGATAAGGGTGGAGCAGTACCGCGAGGACGGGCGCACCGTCGAGGCGTCCCTCGTGGCGGACAACTGCATCATCGACCGCAAGGCGAAGTCCGGATGGGTGGAGGGCAATGCCCGCATGGACTGGGACGGCACGAGCGTGAGCGGGCGCGGCATATACTTTTCCTTTGATCGCGAGTTCGTGAAGATATTCTCCCAAACGGAGATTCGCACCAAGGCGCTCAAGCTGGGCGCGGGGGAGGTTCTGTCTAAATGAGGAGTGGCATTCCATATAGATTCGCGCTGGCGGCTCTTTTGCTCTGCGCCGCTGCCGGGGCGGCGGCCATTGCCGACGAGGCGGCAGATTCCGTGATGCTGAAGAGGCGCGCTCCGGCCCGGGCCGTGTCCGCGCCCGTCGCCGAGCCCGCGTCCGCCGTCGAGCCCGCGCCCGTCGCCGAGCCCGCGCCCGTCGCCGAGCCTGTGTCCGACTCCGAGTCTGCGCCCGCCGCCGTGGCGGCGGGGGTGGTCGTGCCGGTCGTGAAGAAGGCGAAGGGGAATGCGAAGGCGCCGTCGCGGGACGCGGTGATAACGGCCGACCGCACGGACTACGACCGCAAGGAGGGCGTGGTGCTGTTCGACCGCAACGTGCACGTGGACGACGAGCAGTACCAGATGCACGCGGACCGGCTCTTCCTGTTCCTTGACGGCACGAACGACCTCAGGCGGCTCGTCGCGATCGGGCACGTGGCGATAACGAACGAGGACAAGCGGGCCTACTGCGCCAGGGCCACGTTCAACAAGAGGCTTGGCCGGGTGGTGATGTACTCGAGCGACGACGTGGTCGCCGAGCTGTGCGAGGACGGCAAGAAGAAGGGGTCGAGCGTGAAGGGGGAGAAGATCACGTTCTGGCTGGACTCCGAGCAGGTCGAGGTCGAGAATCCCGTGATCACGATGCCTGGCGGCATTGGCGGGAAGGACAGCGTCAAGAAACTCATCGGGAAGTGAAGTCGGCAATGGGCGATCCTGTCATAGACGCGATGAACCAGATGGTCTCGGAGCTTGGCGAGCCGGATCTTGTGGCGACGGGGCTCGTGAAGTCGTACGGCGACCGCACGGTCGTGAACGGCATGAGCGTGAACTGCCGCTGCGGCGAGATCGTCGGGCTCCTGGGTCCGAACGGGGCCGGGAAGACCACCACGTTCTACATGATCGTGGGGCTTGTGCGTCCGGACGAGGGCAGGGTGGCGTTCCGCGGGCGCGACCTCACGCGCATGCCCGTGTTCATGAGGGCCCGGCGCGGGATCGGGTATCTGGCGCAGGAGGCCTCCGTGTTCCGCAAGCTCTCCGTGTGGGACAACGTGATGGCGATTCTCGAGACGCTGTCGATGCCGTCCAGGGACAGGAGGGCGCGCTGCGAGGAGCTGCTCTCCACGTTCGACCTGATGAAGGTGGCGAGGCAGCCGGCGTACACGCTCTCCGGCGGGGAGCGCAGGAAGCTCGAGATCGCGCGCGCCCTGGTGCGCCGTCCGTCGGTGCTGATGCTTGACGAGCCGTTCGCCGGCGTGGATCCGCTCGCGGTGAGCGACATACAGGACATAGTCCGCCGGCTGCGCGACCAGGGCCTGGGGATAGTCATCACCGACCACAACGTGCGCGAGACGCTCAGCGTCGTGGACCGCGCGTACCTCGTCTACAACGGCCGCCTTCTCAAGGAGGGCACGTCCAGCGAGCTTGTGAACGATCCGGAGGTCCGAGCCAAGTACCTTGGCGCGGATTTCCGCATGTAGGGGAAACGAAAAAAAGGAGGAAGCAGGTATGGCAAGCATAGAGATAGCGATGCGTCATTCCGACGTGCGGATTGAGGCTCTTAAGGAGTATGCGCAGCAGCGCATGGAGCGGCTTTGCAAGGCGTATCCGAAGGTCACCAAGGTGGTCTGCGTGATAGACATCGACGTGAAGAGGCACATGTACATGGCCGAGGTCGTGGCGAACCGCCTCGGCTCCACGGCGGTGGGCGCGAAGGAGTTCTCGGAGTCCGCCAAGAGCGTGATCGACGCGGCGGCGGCGCGCGCGGAGCGCCAGCTGCTGAGGATGCGCGTCAAGGCCCGCAAGGGCAACGTCCGCGCGGCGCGGAAGGGGTCCGTCCGCAACTGATGGCCCAGGAGGGGGGAGTCGCATGGGCGTGGCAGACGGCGCGATGACGCAGTTCACGCTTCGGCAGTTCGTCGAGGCGGGGCGCGGGAGGCTGGAGCTGACCGTTGTGGTCGACTCCGGCCTCGACCATCCGGTCGTCGAGCCGATGATGTACCGGCCGGGGCTCGCCCTGACCGGCTTCTTCGGCAACTTCGCCGACGGCCGCATACAGGTCGTCGGCAAGGCCGAGCAGGCGTATCTCCTCAGCCTCGACCGCGCGGAGCGGGTGGGGCGCCTCCGTGCGCTCTTCGAGCACGGCGCGTACTGCATCGTGTTCGCGGCGGGCATGGGGGTGACGGACGAGGTGAGGGAGATGGCGCTCCAGGCCGGGTGCGCGATCCTCTCCTCGCCTCTGCCCACCAGGATCCTCATGCACTCGAGCACGTTCGTGCTCGAGTCGCTGGCGGCGCCGACCGTGAGGCTGTACGCGACCACGGTGGACGTCTCCGGCCTTGGCGTCATGATGCGCGGCTCGCCGGGGCTCGGGAAGTCCGAGACCGCGATGGGCCTCATCAAGCGCGGCAACGCGCTGGTCGCGGACGACTTCACCTGCATCCGCAAGGACGTCGCCAACAACGCGCTCTACGCTTCGGCGTCCAACGCCACGCGCAACTACATGGAGATCCGGGGCATAGGAATCATAAACGTGCAGAGCGTCTTCGGGGTGACGGCGGTCTGCGAGGAAAAGCGGCTCGACATGGTGATCACGCTGAAGAGCATGGAGGAGGTCAACGGCGAGCTCGACAGGACCGGCGCCGACAGGCTCTCCACAAGCATACTCGGCGTCGAGGTGCCGGAGGTGGTGATCCCGGTGTCTGCCGGGCGCGACCTCGTGAACCTCGTGGAGATCGCCGCGCAGCAGCAGAAGCTTCGCCGCGCGGGCTACGACGCGGCGTGCGAGCTTGACGAACATCTTAAAAGGAGGTCCCAGAGATGACGGAAACCAGGGAGTTCACGCTGATAAACAAGTACGGCCTTCACGTGAGGCCGGCGGGCCTGTTCGCGAAGATAGCCTCGCGCTACGACGCGGACGTGCAGGTGGAGAAGGACGGCAACACGGTCTCGGGCAAGTCCATAATGGCGCTCATGACGCTTGAGGCCGTGAACGGGTCCGTGCTGAAGGTCACCGCCGACGGCCCGCAGGCGAAGGAGGCGCTCGACGAGCTCGAGGGCCTGGTCGCCCGCAAGTTCGACATACCCGACGAGCAGTGAGATGGGCGCGGGGGCGAAGCAGGAGGCGAGCGGAATGGTCACCGTGTCAGGCACGGCGACCAGCCGCGGCTTCGTGTCCGGCCCCGTGTTCCTCTACGTCGGAGACCGCGACCGCCCGATCCCCGAGTACACGCTTCCGCCCGACCGGGTGGGCGTGGAGCTCGCGAGGTTCAGGGAGGCGCGCGCGGAGACGCGCCGGCAGCTCGAGGGGGTGGTGGCGGACGTCACGGCGAGGCTCACCGGGTCTGAGGCGGACATCTTCGAGAACCACCTCGTGATCCTCGAGGACGAGGTGATGATCGCCTCCGTCGAGAAGCTGGTGAGGGAGAGCCGTCTGAACGCGGAGGCCGCACTGCACAGGGTGATGTGCGAGTTCCGCGAGTCGTTCGCGCGGATGAACGACCCGTACCTCCGCGAGCGGGCGAGGGATCTCGAGGACGTGGAGAGGCGGCTTCTGCGGACGCTCGGCGGCGGGGCCGGGACCGCGCTCTCCAGCATGAAGGTCGCCGCCATAGTGGTGGCGGACGACCTCACCCCGTCCGAGACGGTGTCTCTGCCGCGCAGGCTCATCCTGGGCTTCGCGACGGACAGGGGGTCCTCGACGAGCCACGTCGCGCTGCTCGCCAGGGCGATGGGGATCCCGGCGGTGACGGGGCTCGGCGACATAACCTCCCGGGTGAAGGCCGGCGACCACATCCTCATGGACGGCACCGGCGGCACGGTCACGGTGAACCCCGACCATGAGGCGCGCGAGCAGTTCGCCCGTAAGATAT
>CAVERN010000128.1:0-4848 GCA_963618095.1 bacterium
TGCAGGAGGCGTTTGCCCTCGGGCAGAAGATCGTGAAATGAGCGCAGCCGCGCTGGCTTCGGACGGCGTGTGCAGCGTGGGTCTATGTTGGGTGTTAGCGGCGAAGGCGCGTCTCAGCGGGAGAACAGCCACTTCATCGCCTGCTCGTCGGAGTAGACCCGCCCCCATATCCCGTGGCCGGCGTCGGGGTATTCCATGTAGCGCACCTTCGCGTCCAGCTCCCAGAGGCGGCTCACCATCGCCCGGTCCATCCTGTTCGGGACATTGACGTCCTTTTCCCCGTGGAATATCCAGAGGGGCGTCTTCGCGGCGTCCTCGGCGGCGTCCGGGTCGCCAGCGCCGCAGACCGGCATGGCGCCAGCGAAGTATCCGGGATACCTCGACACCATGTCCCACACGCCGTACCCCCCGAGCGATATGCCGGTGGCCACCAGGCGGTTCGTGTCGACGGGATACCTCCTGCACAGGTCGTCGAGCAGTCCCTTGACCAGCCTGACCATTGGCGGCGCGGAGCGCGGCATCCGCGCGTCGGCCTGGCTGAAGAACACGGGGCTCCACACCGTCATCGGCGGCGCCTGCGGGGCGACCACGATCGCGGGGGCGCGGTTCCGGCTCCACCACACGAGCCCGCCCACGCCGTGCCTGAGCTGGGCGGCGTTGTCCGCCCCGCACTCGCCGGAGCCGTGCAGGAACAGGACGAGCGGCACGCCGTTCGTCGCGGACGGCGGGATGTCCGGCACGAATATGCGGTAGTTCAGCTCCCCGCCCCTCGGCGAGCGGTACTTCGCGGGAAGCGTAAGGCTGACGAGGTCGTTCGTGCCGTATGGGGTGAAGGCCCGCGACGCGAGCGGCGCGAGGGCGAACAGCAGGGCGAGGGCGGGGGTCTTCATCGCGTTCTCCCTCAGAAGAAGAGATCCCTCGCTCCGGCGCAGGTCGCCTCGTACTGCTTCCGGACCTGGGGGTAGAACTTCGGCACCCACTTCTCGATCCCGCGGAGCTCCTTCTCGATGAGCTCGTTGCCTATGCGGACCGTCTCCGGGTCCTTCGCGAAGTCGTCGAGCCACTCGCGTAAGGTAAGCACCGCGTTGATCTTGCAGAACTTCCCCTCGCGCCCGGTCTTGAGCGCGTCCATGATGCACCCTCCCGTGCGCCCGCAGCGGTAGCCGGCGGTGCAGAAGCTCGTGATCGTGCCGCGCTCGGCGAGGTAGCGCACCATCGTCTCGATAGAGCGGTTGTCGCCGAGCATGAACTGCTGGCGGGACTTCTCCTGGTGCGCCTCGTCCGCGAAGTCGCTGTAGCCCTTGATCGCGATGTTGGACGAGCAGTCGAGCTGCGTCATGCCGTGGTCCAGCACGCGGTTGCGGGACTCCGGCCTCTCGCGGGCCGTCACGATGATGCCCGTGTACGGCACCGAGAGGCGCATCACCACGAGGATGCGGGCGAAGGTGTCGTCGTCGATGAGCCAGGGGGACTCCTCCGGCACGCGCGTGCCGCTTGCGGGCTCCAGGCGCGGGAACGATATCGTGTGCGGCCCGATGTTGAACCAGCGTTCGAGGTCGCGCGCGTGGAGGATCGTCGCAAGCACCTCGAAGCGCCAGTCGCAGAGCCCGTACAGCACGCCGAGCCCAACGTCGTCCACCCCGGCCTCCATGCAGCGGTGGAAGCACGTGGTGCGCCAGTCGTAGTTTCCCTTCACGCTCCACGCCGGGTGCATGGACTCGTAGAGCTTCCTGCTGTACGTCTCCTGGAACACCTGGAATGTGCCGATGCCGACCTCGTGCAGAAGCCTGAGGTCCTCGATCGGCAGCGGCGCCGCGTTCACGTTCACCCTCCGTATGCCGACGGGCGCGCCCGTCTTCGGCGCCTTCACCTGGCATCCGTAGCACGTGCGGATCGTCTCGGCGATGTATTCCGTCGAGGTCGTCGGGTGCTCGCCGTAGACGGCGATCAGGCGCTTGTGCCCTATGCGGCCGGCGAGCACCTCGACCTCCTGCTTCAGCTCGTCCATCGTGAGCGCCCGCCGCTTCTGCAGGTCGTTGCCCTCGCGGAAGCCGCAGTACCTGCATCCGTTCACGCAGAGGCTCGACATGTACAGCGGCGCGAACATCACGATCCTGTTGTCGTACACCTTGTGCTTGATCCTGTCGGCGGCGGCCCTCATCTCCTCGAAGAGGTCGCGGTCCGTCACGCGCATGAGCGCGGCGGTCTCGGCGATCTCCAGCGTCTCGCAGGTGGATTCCGCCTTCGCGATTATCTCGCGGATCCGCGCGGGGTCCACTGGCGCGGCGTCGGACTCCGCCAGCGTGCGGTTTATCAGGTCCTCGTCGATGAAGTGCCTGCCGCCCGGCAGGTACTTGTCGATCTCGCCCTGCACGATGAAGTTCTTCGTGTAGTCCGCCGCATCCCTGAAGTGCCTTATGTTGAACGTCCTGCCCATGAAACCTCCTTCAATCCGGAACACCGCCTTGAAAAGCGCGGGCGGTCGCACAGATGCGTCCGCCCGGCTGGACTGCCGCCCTTCGGCGGCACTCTCTTTCAGACCCTCGTCAGGCCTTCGCGACCTTGCCGCTCTTGATGCACTTGGCGCACAGGCACATGCGCTTCGTGTTGCCCTTGCCGTCCGACACCCGCACGTCGTGCAGGTTCGGGAGGAAGCGGCGCTTCGAGATGCCCGTCGTGTGCAGGCCGATGCCGCCCTTGTACTTGGGCGAGCCCTTGCGCACGATCGAACGCCCGGCCGCGGGCTTCTTGCCGCACATTTCACATACTCTGGCCATTTTCTTTACTCTCCTTGAATAGGTTCTCAGTTAGCCTCGCCGGGCTGCCACTCGACGTTCTGGAACGCCTCGTCGAACGCGGCGCCAAGGCCGCCGAACGACTCGCTTCCGGGCGTGGACGACGAAGAGCCGCCCGCGGCCTCCGTCTCGGCCTCGGCGGAGAGGGCCTTGACCTCCTCGTCGGTCATGTTGACGGCGCGGATCGAGAGGCCTATGCGGCGCTCGCCGCGGTCGACCTTGACCACGCGGGCCTCGACCTCCTGGCCGGCCTGAAGGACGTCCTTGACCTTCTCGACGCGGTCGTCGGATATCTGCGAGATGTGCACGAGGCCGTCGACGCCGTCCTCGAGCTCCACGAACGCGCCGAAGGACGCGATCTTGGAGACCTTGCCCTTGACCAGCTCGCCGACCTTGTACTTCGCGGCGATCTCGGACCACGGATCCTGCGAGGCCTGCTTGAGGCCGAGGGAGATGCGCTGCTCCTGGGGATTGACCTCGAGGACGATCGCCTCCACCTCCTTGCCCTTCTCGAGGCACTCCGAAGGATGGTTGATCTTGCGCGTCCAGCTCATGTCGCTCACGTGGATCATGCCGTCGATGCCCTCCTCGAGCTCGACGAACGCGCCGTAGGTCGTGAAGTTGCGCACCTTGCCCCTCACGCGGGAGCCGACCGGGTAGCGGTCCTTGACCGTGTCCCACGGGTTCGCCTGGCACTGCTTGAGGCCGAGCGAGATCTTCTGCTCCTTGGCGTTGACGTCGAGCACCTCGACCTCGACCTCGTCGCCGACGCTGAGCATGTCGCTCGCGCGGGCGACGCGCTTCGTCCAGCTGAACTCGCTGATGTGCACGAGGCCCTCGATGTTAGGCGCGATCTCGACGAACGCGCCGTAGGCCGCGAGGTTCACGACCTTGCCCTTGACGTGCACCCCCTTCGGGAACTGCTCGGCGATCGTGTCCCACGGGTTCTCCGTGAGCTGGCGGAGGCCGAGCGAGACGCGCTCGCGGTCCTGGTCGACGTCGAGCACCATGACGTCGAGCTCCTGGCCGACCTTGAGGACCTCGCTCGGATGCTTGACGCGGCCCCAGCTCATGTCGGTGATGTGCAGGAGGCCGTCGATGCCGTCCAGGTCGATGAACGCGCCGAAGTCGGTTATGTTCTTGACCTTGCCCCTGCGGACCTCGCCCTTCACGAGGGAGGCCAGCAGCGCCGCCTTCTTCTCCGCCATCGTGCCCTCGATGAGCTCGCGGCGCGAGATGATCACGTTGCGGCGCTCGGAGGAGATCTTGATCACCTTGAAGTCGTAGGTCTGCCCGATGTACGGGGCGAGGTCGCGCACGGGCACGACGTCGAGCTGCGAGCCGGGGAGGAACGCCTCCACCCCGTCGACGTCCACGATCAGGCCGCCGTTGACCTTGGTGCGGATGGTGCCGCTGACGACGCATCCCTCGGTGTAGCGCTCCTGGACCATCTTCCAGCGGATCTGCGCGTCGGCGCCGCGCTTGGAGAGCCTGAGCATGCCGGTGCGGTCGTCCTCGAGGGCGATGATCATCACGCTGAACTTGTGCCCCGGCACCGCCTCCGCGGGATCGGTGAACTCGTCGAGCCTCACTTCGCCCTCGGACTTGTAGCCGATGTCGGTGAATACCGTGTCGCCCTTGACTGCGGTTACGGTCCCTTCCACGATGGAACCCGTCTTGAACGTGGATTCCCTGCCAGTCTCGGCAAGGAGCGCCGCCATGGCGGCGGACTTCCCGCCAGCCTCGGCCGGTTTGCGAATAGCCATTATGCTGATGTTCTTTGCTGGTTTGCGATCGCGGTTTTCAGCCGCGCCCTTCCCGTCTTTGGGCAAGAGAGCGCGTAAGATATCAAAAAGCGGCGAAAAGGGCAAGGGAATAGTAATGGGTTGCTCAAGCGTGGCTGGTCCCGTCTGTTTGACTTTCGCCGCTGTTTCTGCTACCATGCCCGGTAGTTTTTCAGTCTTTGCGCCGTGAAGCGGGGAGCGAAGACGAAATGACAAGGAAGGAGCGCGATCTGAGATGGCGAAGTATCTTGACCCCAAGGCGGACGTGA
>CAVERN010000129.1:0-4772 GCA_963618095.1 bacterium
ACGCCGCCTCGCCGTTCATTATCGGGGGTAGGACCGTGCCCGTCGCCGCGCAGAGCCCGCACCCGATCGCCAGGCCGAGGCCGATGCCGAGATACCTCACCATCAGCCCCCACGTGAGCCCGCCCACGCCCCAGAGCGCGCCGAAGGCCACGCACTTGGCGATGACGGACGCCGGGGCTGAGGCCACCACGCTCCAGAAGTCCGGCACGGTGAGGCTGCAGATCAGCGCGGGGCAGCAGATGTGCCCCACGAAGACGTAGACGAGCCACCACGTCTCGTACGCCCATCCCCTGACGCCGCGCGCGGGGAGCAGAAAGGTGGCGCCGGCGAGTCCTCCGACGCAGAAAACCAGCATGCCGAGAATGGAATCCACAGACGCCTCCCTTCAGATTGCCGTCACGCCGCGCGCGTCAGCGGGCGAGCCAGCCGCCGTCGCAGGCGTAGGTGTAGCCCGTCATGTAGTCCGACGCCGGCGAGGCGAGGAACACGCAGATGCCCTTCAGGTCGTCCGGCGTGCCCCAGCGGCCCGCCGGGATGCGGTCGAGGATCGCCTTGTTGCGCTTCTTGTCCGCCCGGATCGGCGCGGTGTTGGCCGTGGCGATGTAGCCCGGGGCGATCGCGTTCACGCAGATGCGGTCCTTCGAGAGCTCGTTGGCCATGAGCATCGTGAGCGACTTGATGCCGCCCTTCGACGCCGCGTAGCCGGGCACGAGGATGCCGCCCTGGAAGGAGAGCATGGACGCGATGTTGATGATCTTTCCGCCCTGGCCCTGCTTGACCATCTGCTTCGCGGCGGCCTGCGAGAGGAAGAACGGCGTGGAGAGGTTGATCGAGATGACGTCGTTCCAGTTCTTCGAGGAGTGCTCGACGAACGGCTCGCGGCGGATGATGCCGGCGTTGTTGACGAGGATGTCGAGGCGGCCGAGCGCCTTGACGACCTTCGCGACGACCTTGGGGGCCTCCTTCTCGCCCTTCGAGAGGTCGGCCTTGATTCCAAGCGCCTTGCGCCCGAGCTTCTCTATCGCGGCGATCGTCTCGTCCATCTCGATCACGTCTACGACCGCGACGTCCGCGCCCGCCTCCGCGAGACCGATGGCGTATGCCTGGCCGATGCCGCGCCCCGCGCCGGTGACGACGGCAACCTTGCCGTCAAGCTTGAACTGATCGAGTATCATCTTCGTTTCTCCTTGGAATTGTTTTGGATTGGTGCGCATGATACCAAATCCGCGCCCCCGCGTCTATCGGCCCGCCCGAGCCGGCGCGTCCTCCACGTCCATGACGTAGACCTAATGCAGGATGTCCAGTGTGCGGGGCCCGACCCACTTAAACCCGGGAACAGCCTCGAGAATCGCGATCTCGCGCGCGGACGGTGCGCGAGAATACTCGGAGAGCTCGGCCACGCTCGCCGGTTCATCACGATTCCCGTACACCTTCACGAGGATATCGGCATATGCCTTGGCGTGTGCGGCATAGTAGTCCTTTGCGATCTTCAGCGCGTAGGCCGCGCGCGCGTCTGGGGCGACGAGCCTGGCCGGATCGTCGCCGAGCTCCGGGGGCATCCACTCGTACAGCTGCGACACATGGCAGGCGAGTCCGCGAGCGCCCTCCTCTATCGCCCCGGCACCGGACATCACGAGGTCGGCCCGCACGCGACGCGGCGATGTGAAGTCGTCTACCGCGTACATCACAAACGGCAGGATGGACGGAACCGGCGTATCCGGGCACCAGTGCGGCACGCCGAGGAAATAGGTGAGGTCCTGGACGATCTGGCCAACGGCACGATGGTCGGAATGGTAGTCGACGTTCCGATGCGTGACAATCATGTCCGGCGCGATGTCGCGAACAAGGCGTCCAATCCGCTCGCGCCACGCGCGTGTCGCGTCAAGTTCGCAGTCCGGGCACTCCAGTACGATGTACCGCTCAAGTCCGTATGCCTTCGCCGCCGACTGCGACTCCTTCAGACGTCGCGCGGCAAGCGCTTCGGGCGGCATGTCGACGTGCCCTTTGCTGCCGTTGCAGAACGCGACCGTCGTCACCTTCACGCCCGCGCGCACGAGCTTAACGGCCTGCGCGGACAGCGAATAGTCGAAGTCATCGGGATGCGCGCCAAGATAGAGGACGTGAAACGGGCGTCCGGTCGGCTCATCCGCCGCCGCCGGGCGGCGCGGATCCTTGCCGACATAGCCGGACGTCTTCGAGCCCTTCCGCACGTCAATGCCCATCATGAGCGAGACGCTGTCGCCGGCCTTGAGGGTGATCGGCCTGGACGACGATCCGAGCACGGGCTCGACGCACACGAAACGCCGCCACTCGTCGTCTGGAATCGTGCCGGGGCAATCCTTCTGCACCCCAGGATTCCAGACATTCACGCGCGTGGAGTTCTCGAAGAACAGGAAGATCGTCCGGTCAAGGACGTGGTCGTGCAGCCGGTATATCGAACAGGAGCCCGGCTGGGCCGGATAGCCGTCATCGAATGCGCGCGTCATGGGGATCGTGTTCCGCGCCACGCCTCCAACCTCGGCGCGGTCGCGTTCGCCGACCCTGAGGTAAGGATGGAACGCCGCCGAGAACGTGAAGTCCGACGAACCGCGGTTGATCGTCCTCAGCTCCATCTTGAGCGTGTCGCGCAGCACAAGCGTGTACTCAAGGCGTATGTCGCCCTCGTCGCGAGCGAGGACAAGCTCGCACCTGTCCTTCCGCTCGACCCGCGAGACCACGGAGAACGGCCGTCTCCACGCCGTGCCGTGGATGTCCACCTTTCCGTTCACGCCAAACCACGGCCAGCACACGGGGATGCCTCCATGCGCCCACTTCGCGTCCGTGAGCTGCACAGGGTCTGCGTTCCACAGCGCCTCGGACCCGTCCGGCCCCTTGAACGACAGCACGCGAGCCCCGTCAGTCTCGACCGAGCAGGACGCGAAATCCGTCTTGAGGTCAATGCGTTCCGCACAGGCGGAGAGAAGGAAGTGGGCAATTCCCAAGGTGACAATGAGGTGCTTCATTTTCTATCGACTTAATTTCTTTTAACGAACGTAGTCATTTCTGCTCCCGGTCGTCACGGTGATCACCGCGCGCCTCCTGCGGCGCGGACCGCCTCCGCCATCTCGCCCGCCGCGCCAAGCAGCTTGCCGCGGTTCTCCGGCAGGGTCTTGAACCACGGCGCCATCAGCATGCCGCGCAGGGACTCGCCCGAGACGTGCTCCCTGCAGTACCTGGCGAGCAGCGGGAAGTTGCCGTCCACGTACCAGTTCGAGCCGCACGGGATCTGCTGGAACCCGGCGCGCGAGAAGTCGTCGTAGTATCCCAGGCGCTTCCTGTCCGTGTCCGCGCCGGCCTCGCCGCCGGCCTCGCCGCCGAACTTTTTGCCGTAGTACCAGTTGGACTGCACCACGCTCTTCGGCATGCGGCGGTAGAAGGTCTCGGGGTCCTTCCTGTTGCAGTCCGTCCATATCCACGCCTGCATCCCGAGCCTCTCCGCCTGGCCCACGAACCAGAGGAAGTCGTGCCACCACAGCTCACCCTGGCGCACCACCGCGTAGTTGTAGCGGCACTGGTTCTCCCAGTTCTCCTCGTCGTAGCCGAGGTGGATCATGCGCGGGCCGTCGAAGAGCTCGCACACGTCGCGGATGATGTCGGAGCACGCCCTGTAGTACGCGCCGGTGGAGAGCATCCGCGCGTACTCGCCCATCCACACGTCGTGCGTGGCGGAGAAGTTGAGCTTGGGGATCACCTCGAGCCCCATCGAGCGGAGACGCGCGATCTCCGCGCGGAGCTTGTCGGCGGACCAGCTCCCCTCGACGGCGAGCTCCGGGTGGCTCGGGTACACGACGCCCTCAGCAAGGCCGATCACCACGGTGTTCGCCCCGGCCCTGGCCTGCGCGTCGAGCGTCTCGCGCCAGACGGCGTCGTCGCAGCGGAGGCGCCTGGACGGGGCGAACCCCGGAAGCGCCTCCTTGGGGAAGCGCCCCCACTCCTTCGGGACGCAGTCGCACATCGTGTTCGTGCCGAGATGGATCAGGTACGCCCACATGAACCCATGCTCGTTCTTCCCGGCCTTCCCGGCGGCGCCCGGCGCCGCGCACCCGGCCGCCGCCCCGGCCGCAGCAAGCCCGGCCGCCCTCACGAAGTCCCTTCTCGAAACGTCCATCCGCAACCTCCATTCCGCGCTCCACCCCGACCGCCGGGATGGACGCCGCCCGCATGGCGGCGCTCAATGGCGGGCGATTATATCAGAAACCGCGCGATGTGGTAAAATGGACGGCGTTCAACATCACACAATCCAGAAATCCAGAAGGAGACACGAGAAATGACGATACCGGCGATTCTCTTCGCGGCCGCGGCCGCGATCACCCAGGGGGGCCTCGAGGTCAAGCCGAACGACTGCCCGAAATGCCCATACCGCATGCGCATCGCGCCGGACGCCAGGACGGCGTTCGTCAACACGGCGAAGGTCTCCGACGCCGACTATCCGAAGATGGCCGAGCGCGCCCTCTCGCTGATGAGGAAGGCGGCAGACTCGAAGAAGGGCGGCCTGAAGCGCCCGCTCATGGGCTGGTCAAGCTGGAACGTGTTCCGCATCGACGTCTCCGAGGACCGCATCGTCTCCGTCGCGGAGGCGATGGCGACGAACGGGCTGAAGGACGCGGGCTACACGTACGTGAACATCGACGACGGGTTCTTCAACGGACGCGACGGGAACGGCCGTCTCCGCATCCACCCCGTGCGCTTCCCGAACGGGCTCAAGCCGGTCGTGGACCGCATCCACGCGCTCG
>CAVERN010000130.1:0-4721 GCA_963618095.1 bacterium
CATCTCGCCGCGCCGAAGATCTACGAAGATCGCGGCTTCGTCTACACCGTCTTCAGAGAAGATGCGAATGGCACTAATGGCCTTGATGATGATGAACTGTTGATTGAGAATGTTCGCAAAGAGCCGAATCTGAGTTTAGAGGAACTATCGAATCGGCTTAATGTCTCGCGCCGCACGGTCGCGCGCATGGTTGATCATTTGAAGGCACAAGGTCGACTTCGTCGTGTTGGCGTCCACGAGGCCATTGGGAGACTTAACGGGAATCTGCTGAGAGAGATCGTCCGACGCTCGCCGGGGATGCCGCAGGATGTGCGCGGTGATATCATGACGCAGAATTCGTTTCTGCGTGTCCTTGTGTCTATGCTGATCATGCGGCGACGACGCCGCTGGCTTACGGGCGGGCATTGTGTCGATCTCGTTCTGTCGTGTGAACTTTTTCGTCGCGGCGTTCGCGGTGGTGGGGTGTGCAAAATGCGCGTGAGGGGAATGGGCGAGGGTGTGGTATAATTGTGCGCTTATCAAGGAGGAAGAGGGAACATGGTCCGAGTCAACGAAAATTATCTCAAGATAGAGTCGAGCTATCTCTTCACGGAGATCGCGCACAGGGTGAAGGCGTTCCAGGAGAGGAACCCCGACGCGCAGATCATACGCCTCGGCATAGGCGACGTCACGGAGCCGCTGGCCCCGGCGGTCGTGGAGGCGATGCACCGGGCCGTGGACGACGAGGCGAGGAGGGAGACGTTCCGCGGGTACGGCCCGGAGCAGGGCTACGGCTTCCTGCGCGAGGCGATCGCGGCCGCCGACTTCCGGGCGCGCGGCGTGGACGTCGCGGCGGACGAGATATTCGTCTCGGACGGCGCGAAGTGCGACTGCGGCAACATACAGGAGCTTCTTGGCGGGGACGTGAGGATCGCCGTGCCCGACCCCGTCTATCCCGTGTACGTGGACACGAACGTCATGGCCGGGCGCACCGGAAAGAACGTGGCCGGACGCTACTCCGGGCTCGTCTACCTCGAGTGCACGCAGGAGAACGGATTCGTGCCGTCCCCGGACGGCGTGGACGCCGACGTCGCGTACCTCTGCTTCCCGAACAACCCCACCGGGGCCGTCGCGTCCCGCGCTCAGCTCCAGGCGTGGGTCGACTGGGCGAGGGAGAGGAGGGCGCTGCTGCTCTTCGACGCCGCGTACGAGGCGTTCATACGCACGCCCGGCATCCCGCACTCCATCTACGAGTGCGACGGCGCGAGGGACTGCGCCATCGAGTTCCGCAGCTACTCGAAGACCGCCGGGTTCACGGGGGTGCGCTGCGGGTACACCGTGGTGCCGAAGGGGCTCATGGCCTACGCGGCGGACGGCTCCGCCGTTGAGATGCGCCCGCTCTGGACCCGCCGCCAGACGACGAAGTTCAACGGGTGCAGCTACGTGACGCAGCGCGGGGCCGAGGCGGTGCATTCGCCGGCGGGCCAGGCGCAGACCAGGGCGACGATCGACTTCTACCTCGAGAACGCGAGGATCATGAAGGACGCGCTCCTCGGCCTGGGGTACCGCGTGATCGGAGGCACGGACTCCCCGTACCTGTGGGTCGACGTGAAGGGCGACAGCTGGGAGTTCTTCGACAGGCTTCTCTCCGAGGCGAACGTGGTGACCACGCCCGGCGCCGGGTTCGGGCGCAACGGGCAGGGCTACATCAGGATCTCGGCGTTCAACTCCCGCGCCAGCGTGGAGGAGGCGGTCGGCCGCATCTCCAGGGTTCTCGGCCGGGCCTGACGGCGAAGCACCACCGCCGAGCGGGCGGGGAGATACAGCCGCACCTGCTGGACGATCTCGTCGCCCCGCTCCACGCTGACCGGCCTGAACTCCTGCCGCGGGGCGATCCTGCCCTGGCCGCCGAACCTGGGCTCGTCCGTGTCCATGACGAGACGGTACGTGCCGCCCGGGGGCACGAGAATTCCATAGTCCGAGTACGAGCGCGAGGGGTCGAAGTTGAAGGCGAACACCAGCCCGCCGCGGTAGAACGCGAGGACGTGGTCCGCGTCGTTCGCGGCAAGCTGGATCGGCGGCGACGAGAGGCATCCTCCCTTCGAGAGCTCCGCGATCATCTCGCGGTCCCAGTCGCCGAGCGCCTTGAACTGGAGGCCCGGGTCGTCCCTCAGCGACCACTGCCGCCGCGCATGGCTGTAGCTGAAGCCGTTGCCCTCGCGCGGGAAGTCGATCCACTCCGGGTGGCCGAACTCGTTGCCCATGAAGTTGAGGTACGCGCCGCCGTTCAGCGCGAGCGTCGCGAGCCTGGCCATCTTGTGCAGGGCGACCCCCCGGTCCACGGCGAGGCTGTGCTGTGCCCTGCCCATCCCGAAGTACACGGCGGAGTCGACGAGCTGGAAGAAGAACGTCTTGCCGCCGACGAGCGCCTGGTCGTGGGACTCCACGTACGAGACGACCCGCTCGTCGCGCCTCCTGTCGGTGAGCGCGTGGTAGAGGCCGTGCATGGACCACCGCTCGTCCGGCACCTTCTCGGCGATCCTGAACCAGTAGTCCGGCTCGCCCATCGCCATGCGGTAGTCGAATCCGAGCCCGAGCGCCCTCGTCGGCGCGGCGCAGCCGGGCATCCCCGAGACGTCCTCCGCCACCGTGATCGCATTCGGATTGGTCTCGTGTATCACCGAGTTCGCCAGCGCGAGGTACGCGTGCGCGTCTTCGTCCACGTCTCCGCCGAAGTACATCGAGTAGTCCGTGAACGCGACGCCGAGCCCATGGTGCCGGTATAGCATCGACGTGACGCCGTCGAACCTGAAGCCGTCGAAGCGGTACTCGTCCAGCCAGAAGCGGCAGTTGGAGAGCAGGAAGTGGAGCACCTCTATCTTCCCGTAGTCGAAGCAGCGCGAGTCCCACGCGGAGTGCCAGCCCCTCGGCCCGGAGTGGAAGTACTGGCAGTCGGTGCCGTCGAAGAGCGAGAGCCCGTCGCGCTCGTTCCTGACCGCGTGCGAGTGGACGAGGTCCATTATCACGCGCAGTCCCATGCCGTGGGCGGCGTCGACGAGGGACTTCAGGTCCTCCGGGGTGCCGAACCTCGAGGACGCGGCGAAGAAGCTCGACACGTGGTAGCCGAACGACCCGTAGTACGGGTGCTCCATCACCGCCATGAGCTGCACCGTGTTGTATCCCGCGTCCCTTATCCGCGGTAGCGTCGAGTCGCGGAATTCGGCGTACGTGGCGACCTTTCCTTCCTCGCTCGCCATCCCGACGTGGGCCTCGTAGACGAGCGGGACGCCCCGGGCGCGTCCGCCGGCGCGCGCGGGCGCGGGGTTCTTCCAGGCGTACGGCCTGGGGTTCCACACCTGCGCCGCGAAGAGCCCGGTCGAGGCGTCCTGCACCACGCGCCGGGCGTACGCGGGGATGCGCTCGCCGCGTCCGCCGCTCCAGCGCATCTCGAGGCGGAAGAACTGGCCGTGCCTTATCGCCCCCGGCGGGAAGCGTCCCTCCCAGTCTCCGGTCCCGGGCCTGCGGCGGAGGCGGAACTCGTCCGTCGTCCTCCATCCTGAGAAGTCGCCGACGAGCCACATCTCGGTCGCGTTCGGGGCCCACTCCCTGAACGTCCATCCGCCTCGGACGCGGTGGAGGCCGTAGTGCTCGTGGGCGGCCGCCCAGTCCGCTATGCGTCCGCGGCCGCCCGTCAGCTGTCCGTAGAGCCGCCGCGCGCGCTCTGCGCGGCGGAGTATGACGTCGCGGTAGGGCTCGAGCGCGGGGTCGTCTTCTATTATGTCCGACATGCTGCAGCCCTCCGCGGAGATTGGAATCGCCGTGCCGTCAGCCGCAGAAGCGCTCCGCCGCCGAGCGGAGGCGCGCGGCGGTGCGCTCGCGGCCGAGGAGCTCCAGCATCTCGAAGAGGCCCGGCCCCTCCATGCGGCCCGACACCGCCACGCGCACCGGGTGCACCCACGGCCCCATGCTCTCGCCGTGCGAGAGCTCCCTGACCAGGGCCTCGCAGGACGCGGCGGAGAAGTCCTCCAGGCGTCCGAACCTGTCCGCGAGGTCAAGCAGCAGCGCCTTCACGCCGTCCTTCCTCAGCCGCTTGCCCACGGCCTTCTCGTCGAACGGGTAGTCCTCCGTGAAGAAGAACGCGCAGTTGCCGGGCATGTCGTTCAGGAACTTCGTGCGTGGCTGGATCTGGCCGACGAGGCTGTCCCACCACCCGTCGGGACGCCGCTCGCCCGCGTCGTAGCCGGGGATGCCCGCCGCGGCGACGCGCCTCTGGAGCTCCGCCCTGAAGTCGGCGGCGGGGATCATCTTTACGTACTCGCCGTTCATCCACTGGAGCTTGCGCACGTCGAACATGGCGGCGGTGCGGTGCACCGCCTCGAGGGTGAAGAGCCGCACCATCTCGTCGCGGGATAGCACCTCGCGGTCGTCGCCCGGGTTCCATCCGAGCAGGAGCAGGTAGTTGAAGAGGGCCTCCGGCAGGTAGCCCTGCTCGCGGAACTCGCCGACGAACGCCGCGCCGTCGCGCTTCGAGTACGGCTTTCCCTGCGTGTTCACGATCATCGAGAGGTGCCCGTACCTGGGCGGCTCCGCGCCGAGCGCGCGGAAGAGCTCGATGTGCTTGAACGTGTTCTCCACGTGGTCGTCGCCGCGGATGATGTGCGTGACGCGCTGGTCGATGTCGTCCACCACGTTCGCGAGGTGGAAGATCGGCGAGCCGTCGGAGCGGACGATCGCGAAGTCCT
>CAVERN010000131.1:0-4673 GCA_963618095.1 bacterium
CTCCCGGGCCCTCGGCCAGCGGCTCGGCACGTTCATGGACGACCAGTTCAAGCCGGACCCGATCATCACCCGC
Organism: bacterium; assembly: GCA_963618095.1. Taxonomy (GTDB): domain Bacteria; phylum Verrucomicrobiota; class Kiritimatiellia; order RFP12; family UBA1067; genus UBA1731. The sequence goes on from CAVERN010000131.1 coordinate 74, forward strand.
GCGAGCGAGCTCGACGCGGTGAAGGTCGCGCACTCCGGGAAGACGGAGGCCGGGTACAGCTACTACTCGCTCGCCGTGGGCAAGCCCGACCGGCACATGGACCCGTTCCGGGTTGAGTTCGCGCCCGACGCCAGCCCGATGCAGTCCTCGCACGAGGGGGAGGAGCTCATAATCTGCATCAGCGGCAGCGTTGCGCTGACGTACGGCAGCGAGACGACCGTGCTCAACCCCGGCGACACGGCGTACTACAACAGCGTGGTCAGGCACACGCTGAAGAGCGCGGACGGCAAGCCCGCCTCGATCTACGGCATCGTGTTCATGCCGTTCTAGGCCTGGCGCCCCACGGGCGCGGCGGACGCTTCGGGAAACCATTTGGAGGAGACGTAAGATGAGGAGATTCGCTTTGACGGCGTGCGCGGCTCTGACGGTCTGCGCCATCAGCGCCAAGGATGCGGCGACGGCCGCGCCCCCGGCCGGAGAGCCCGCGCGGAAGGCGGCCCAGCAGGAGGATGGAAAGCCCGCGGCGCGCCGCGCTCGCCCGGATCGGCCGGCCCGCCGCCCCGGCCAGCCGCGCATGAGGGCGCGTCCGTTCGGCAAGCTCGCCAGCGGCGCCCAGGCGAAGGTCTACCGTCTGCAGGGCGCCGGCGGGCTCATCCTCGACGTCTCCGACTACGGCGGCAGGGTGGTGAGGTGCTACGCCCCCGACAGGCACGGCAATCTGGCGGACGTCACGCTCGGATGGAACACCGCGGCCGAGTACGAGAAGTACGGCTTCTCGGCCGGGACGCTCATCGGGCGCTACGGCAACCGGATAGCGGACGGCAGGTTCACGCTCGACGGGCGCGAGTACCAGCTCCCCGTCAACGAGGACAAGGCGGAGCGCCACTGCAATCTGCACGGCGGGCCGGACGGCTGGGACAAGAAGATCTGGGAGGTCTCCCCGACGCGCAGCGGCACGAGCATCGAGCTCACGTACGTCTCGGAGGACGGCGAGATGGGCTTCCCCGGGAAGGTCACGTGCAAGGTCTCGTACCGGGTGCTCCCGAACAACGTGTGGCGGATCGACTACGAGGCCACCACGGACAAGCCCACCGTGCTGAACCTCACGCACCACTCGTACTGGAACCTCGCCGGGGAGTCGAGCGGCCCCGTGCTCGACCAGGAGCTGCAGATCTTCGCGGACGAGTACACGCAGACGACCGCGGGCCTGATCCCCACGAAGAACGCCCCCGTCAAGGGCACCGGGTTCGACTTCACCGAGATGCGCCCGATCGGCGCGAAGGCCTCTCTCATGCGGGCGGACCCCGCCCTCGCCCCGATGGGCAACTGGTATGACCACAACTTCGTGCTGAGAGGCCCCGCGGGCAAGCTCAAGATCGCGGCGAAGATGCGCGACCCCGCCTCCGGCCGCACGCTGGAGATATGGACCACCGAGCCGTGCATGCAGATGTACGGGGCGCAGAACATGTCCGATTCGGTCCCCGCCAAGGCTCCGGGCAGGAGCCTCTGCCAGTTCGCGGGCGTCGCCCTGGAGACCCAGCACTACCCCGACTCCCCCAACCGCCCGGACTTCCCGTCCACCGTCCTGCGGCCGGGGGAGACGTTCCGCTCGCGCACCGAGTACCGCTTCGGCGCGGACCGGTGAGCGGGACGGCCGGAAAGGACTTGCCATGCGCGTGGTCGTTTGCATAAAGCAGGTGCCGGACACCACCAACGTCCGCATAAACCCCGAGACGAACACGCTCATGCGCGAGGGCGTGGAGTCGATCGTCAACCCGTTCGACGAGTACGCGCTCGAGCAGGGGCTGCTCCTGAAGGACCGGCTCGGGGCGAGGCTCACGGTCGTGTCCATGGGCCCGCCGCAGGCCGTGGCGGTCCTCCGCGAGGCGCTGGCGCGCGGAGCGGACGACGCGTTCCTCGTGTCGAGCCGCGCCTTCGGCGGCGCGGACACCCTCGCCACGAGCTACACGCTTTCGCAGGCGATAAGGAAGGCGTGCGGCGGAGTGCCGGATCTCGTCCTCTTCGGCAAGCAGGCCATAGACGGCGACACGGCGCAGGTCGGGCCTGGCGTGAGCGAGTTCCTCGGCGTGCCTCTCGTCACGTACGTGAAGAGGCTGGAGGTGCTTTCGTCCGAGGCGAACGCCAGGTATCGCGTGGCGACGGTGATGGATGACGGCACCGTGACGATCGAGGGCTGCCTTCCTGCCGTGATGACCGTGCTGAAGGACGCGGACGCTCCGCGCTTCGCGCCGCTCTCCGGGGCGATAAGGGCTTCCAGGGCCGAGGTCGCCGTGCTCAACGAGGTCGACGTGGCGGCGGACCCGTCGAAGATCGGCCTGAAGGGCTCCCCCACGAAGGTCGTGAGGATCTTCCCGCCGCCGGTCCGGGGTGGCGGGAGGAAGATCGTCGCCTCCGGCGCCGCGGCGGCCAAGGAGATAGTCGAATGCCTCGCAGGGAAAGGAGCCGTGCGAAATGTCTGACGCTCCCATAGCCATCGACCCGAAGAAGTGCGCAGGATGCGGCAAGTGCGTGAAGGGATGCGGCTTCGGCGCCCTGTCGATGTCCGACGCCCCCGGCGCCAACAGGCTCGGGAAGCTCGCCGAGGTGGACCCCTCCGCCTGCAAGGCGTGCTATGCGTGCGTCAAGGCCTGCCCGTTCAAGGCGATCTCCGAGGTGCGCGCCGAGGTTTCGGGCACCGCCGAGATCGGAAGCTACCGCGACATCTGGGTGTTCGCCGAGCGGATGGGCGGGCGCATCGCCGAGGTCTCGCTGGAGCTGCTCACGAAGGCGCGGGAGCTGAAGGCGCAGCGCGGCGACGGATGCCGGCTCTGCGCAGTCCTTCTCGGACGCGGGATCTCGGCGGACGACGAGAGGCTGCTTTCCGAATATGGCGCGGACGTGATATACGAGGTGGACGCGCCGGAGCTCGCCGACTACGAGGCGAACGCATACGTGGACGCAGTCTCCCAGCTCGTCGAGAGGCACAGGCCCGAGGTGATACTGGCCGGCGCGACCGCCGTCGGGCGCGCCTTCTTCGCCCGCGTCGCGGTGAAGGTGCGCACCGGGCTCACTGCGGACTGCACCGCGCTGAAGGTGGAGCAGACCGAGAACCGCGACACCGGCGAGATGCAGATGCTCCTGCACCAGACGCGCCCGGCGTTCGGCGGCAACATCATGGCCACGATCATGACGCCCAACCACCGTCCGCAGATGGCCACCGTGCGCCCGAAGGTCTTCAGGAAGAAGGCGCTCGATGGCGGCGCCCCCGCCCGGATCGTGGCGGAGGCGCTGAAGCTCGCCGCGCCCGCGACGCGCATCGTGTCGCGCGAGCCGTTCGAGGACGGCGCCGACGTCGCCGCGGCGGAGATCCTCGTCGCCGGCGGACGCGGGATGAAGAAGGCCGAGAACTTCGCGATGCTGCGCCGCCTGGCGGACCTGCTTGGCGGCGAGGTCGCGGCGTCTCGCGCCGCCGTGGACGCCGGATGGGCGCCGCAGTCGCGTCAGGTGGGGCAGACCGGCAAGACGGTCGCGCCCCGCGTCTACCTCTGCTTCGGCATATCCGGGGCGATCCAGCACCTCGAGGGGATACGCGGAGCGGACACGATCATCGCCGTGAACAGCGATCCGAACGCGCCGATATTCGGAGTGGCCGACCTGGGGATCGTCGGGGACGCCCTCGAGATCGTGCCGGCTCTCGTCAATGCGCTCCAGAGATGACAGGGAAGGCGCACGCCCGCGCCCGGCCTGCGCATTCGCGATAGCCGCTCTGCTGTCTGCCGCCGCCGTCGCGGCGTTCCTTTGCCTGCGCCCTGCGCCGCCGCCCGCCGCGCCGCCGCCGGGAGAAGCCGCTGCCGGCCCGAAGGCCAGAGGCCCGCTTGAGGTGCGGCTCGCCGCCAGGACGATCTCCGTGCCGCCGACGAACGCGCCGGGCGCCTTCGCGGCGGCGGCGTTCCCGCGGTCCGCAAGCCGCCGCGGCACCGCTCCGTTCGTGGTGGTGGCGAAGTCCCGCGTGAACGGCGCGCTGCGCCGCCGCGCCTCCGCCTGCGGAGCGAGGGTCTCGGGCGCGATTCCGCCGTTCGGGCTTGTGGTGGAGGCGGACCGCGCCGCGCTGGCGCGTCTGCGCTCGGACGGCTCGTTCGCCGCGGCCGTGCCGCTCGAGGCCGGGGACAAGATGTCGGAGTCCCTGAAGCAGGCCATCTCCGGGCCGTCCGAGACGCGCATCGCCATCACCGTGGTGCCGCTCCGCCCGGAGGACGCGGGAGACGTGTCCGCCGCCATCGCCGCGCTGGGGGGAGAGGTCGGCGAGGCGTCGACCTCGGGACGCGGCTTCGTGAGGGGACTGGTCTCGGCGGGGAGCGTGGCGGAGGTCGCGGCGCGCGGGGACGTGCGCTGGGTGGAGAGCCATGTGCGGCCCAGGCTGATGAACGACGTGGTGGCGCAGAGGGGCCTCGCGAACGTCACGCCGGTGCGCGACGTCCTCGGCCTTACGGGACGGGGGCAGACGATAACGGTCTCCGACTCCGGCCTGGATACCGGGAACGCGCAGAGCGTGATGGCGGACTTTGCCGGCCGCGTCGCGTTCGTGGGCACGGTCTACGGA
>CAVERN010000132.1:0-4601 GCA_963618095.1 bacterium
CGATCTTGATCTCGCTCGGGTCCTTCACCGTGCCGACGATGTAGCCGACCTCGCCGGCGGAGAGCTTTTCGACGGGCTTCTTCGTGGGCGAGAAGATGCCGACCTCGTGCACCGCCGTGGACACGCCCGAGCCCATGAAGCGCACGCCCTCGCCCGCCCTGAGCGATCCGTCCACGACGCGCACGTAGGTGATCACGCCGCGGAACTCGTCGAAGACCGAGTCGAACACGAGCGCGCGCAGGGGCGCGTCCGCGCCCGCCGTCTCCGGCGGCGGGATGCGCTTGACGATCGCCTCGAGGACGTCGGCGCAGCCCATGCCCGTCTTCGCCGAGACGAGGAGCGGGTCGTCCATCGGGATGGCGAGGATGTCCTCGATCTCGCGGGAGACCTCCTTCACGTCCGCGCCCGGCAGGTCGACCTTGTTGAGGACGGGCACGATCTCGAGCTTCGCGTCCTGCGCGAAGTAGGTGTTGGCGACGGTCTGGGCCTCCACGCCCTGCGCGGCGTCGACGACGAGGATCGCGCCCTCGCACGCGCCCATGGAGCGCGAGACCTCGTACGCGAAGTCCACGTGGCCCGGGGTGTCGAGGAGGTTGAAGAGGTAGGTCCTGCCGTCCTTCGCGGTGTAGTGCATCGAGACGGGGTGGGACTTTATCGTTATGCCGCGCTCGCGCTCGAGGTCCATCGCGTCCAGGGTCTGCTCCTTGAGCTCGCGCAGGGGCACGGCGTGGGTGAGCTCGAGGATGCGGTCGGAGAGCGTGGTCTTGCCGTGATCGACGTGGGCGATGATGCAGAAGTTCCGTATGCTGTCGAGGGTCTGTGCCATTTGGGCGCGGATTATAGCATAGTCTGCGGACGGCCGATAGGCTACCGCAGCCTCTGCGCGACGGAGCGCTCGGCGAGCCACTCGCCGCGGAGGGAGGCGTCCGCCTCCGGCGCGGAGGCGAGGTTGAGCTGGTAGAGCGCCTCGTACGCCCTGGCGCCGGAGAGCCCGCGGAGCGTGAAGACGAGCCTGCCCGCGGACGCCGGGCAGCGCCCCCGGATCTCCACGCGCCCGCCGCGGTGGAGGTTCCTGAGGAGCAGAGGATACGCCTCGGCCCCGGAGGCGGAGGCGAACGTCACGCGCAGATCGGTGAGCACCGGGTCGCGGAACGCCCGGGCCAGCGCCTCGAGCCCCTTGCCGGCGTTGAACCTGAAGCCCGAGTGGATGAGCGACTCGCCCCGGTTCCCCTTCGTGAGGATCTCGATGAGCTCGCGGTTCGCCTGGCGCTTCACGCCGTACATGTACACGGAGACGAGGCCGTCGTTGAGCTTCGTGAAGCGGGACAGGATCTCGGCGGTGTCGCTCACGCCCGCGTTGGCGTCGCCGTCCGTGACCACGAGCGCGACGAGCGGACGGGCCGGGTCCCGCGGCAGGGTCAGCACCGAGCGTATCACGGAGAAGACGTCCGTCCGCCCGTGCGCCGCCAGGCCGGAGAGCCACCGGTCCGCCGCCGCGAACGAGGCGGCGTCGCACTCCCGCCATTCGCGGAACGCATACGAGAACCTGTCCCGGAAGGCGACCAGGTTGAAGCGGTCCCCCGTGTTCATGCAGGAGCGCAGCACCGCCTTGGCGACGTCGCGGCAGCCCCGGAGGCGGTCGCTTCCTATGGAGCCCGAGGCGTCCATGAGTATCACCGCGTCCTTCGGCACCACCGGCAGGGCGTCCGCGCCCCTCTTCGGCTCGAAGGATATCATGAAGTAGCGCCACCCCGGATCCGCCGGGTAGACCCGCGCCGACATCGAGCAGCTCACCGCGAGCTCCGCAGGGGCCGCGTCCTGACCGGCGAGGAGCTGGCGCACCGCGCCCTTCTCCCTCTCCACGAACGCCTCGTCCACCTCGTCGAGCACCTTGTTCTCGAAGGCGAACGCCACGGGCGGCGCGGCGGCGGGGACGACGCCCGCCATCGCGCCGTCGCCTTCCGGCAGCGCGAACACCGGCATCGGAGCGGCGACGCCCGGGGCCGGGATCACGGAAGAGGCCGCCGAGCGCGGCGCGGACGGCGCGGGCAGGGACGAGACGGGCGGGGCGGGCGGCGCGTCCGCAGCGGGCGGCGGCAGCGCAAGGCCGGTGTCCGCCACCTCCCCGGCGGAGGGGGGCGACGGGGGCGGAAGGTCCGCCACCACGTCCGCCGGCGCCCGCATCACGGACGGGACCGGCGCGGGCGGGGCGGAGGCGAGGGCGTCCTCCGCCAGGGACGCGGCCTCCGGGGCCCGGGACGCCGCGGCGGACGGCGCCGGGGCGGCGCGCGGAGCCGGGACGTCCGCCGCCGGCACGGCCTTCCCCCTCTCCCTGATCGGGTCGCCCTCGAAGCGCCTCACCGACATCGGCGGACGGTGCGCGCGGCGCGTGGCGAGGTCCGGCGAGACGGCGGCGCGGCTCATCACGCGCGGGGCGGCGAAGAGCATGAGGACGGCGTGCAGGATGGCGGACGCCGCCACGGCGAGCAGGATGAGGTCTGCGCGGTCAGAACTGCCCTTCATCGTCGAACAACTCCCTGAGCACCGTCTCGTACCCCTTCGCCTTGAGCGCCTCGCCCTTGGCGCGGCACGCGTCCGCGAGCGCGCGGTACGCCCTGCCGCGCGCGCGGATCCTGTCCGGCCCGCCATTGCGCGCCACGGCGTCCGCGAGCGTCCTCTCCGCCGCGTCGTACTCGCCCTTGCGGAGCTCGAGGCAGCCGAGCGACAGAGCCGCCGCCGCGCCCTCCTCCGTGTCGGCCTTCGCGGCGAGCGCGCGGCGGTAGGCGGCGATCGCCTCGTCGTACCTGGCGAGCCCCTCCAGCGCCCGGCCCTCCAGCGCCGCGGCCGTCTGCGCGAACGCCGGGTCGCCGGACCTCGCCGCCAGCGCCCTGGCGCCGGCCAGCGTCGCGTCCCACTCCTCCTGGGAGGCCAGGAGGCGGAGCGCCTGCGCGAGACGCCTGGCGCCCATCCTCTCCGACGCGCCGTTCGAGATCAGATCCGCGTATCTCCTCGCCGCCTCCCGGCTCCGGCCCGCGCGGGCGTCGGCGTCGGCGATCATGAGGTTCGCCTCCCGCGCCTGGTCCAGGGCGATCCCGGCCTTGAGGGCCTCGGCGAGCATCCTCGAGCCCTCCTCCACGTGCCCCAGGCGCATGGAGGCGACGCCGCGCCAGTACATGGCCTCGCCGCGCTTCGGCATGGAGGGGAAGCGCCTCAGCGCCTCGTCGAGCGCGAGCTCCCCCGCGGCCCAGTTCCCGGCGCGGAGGTCTGCGAGCGCGTTCGCGAACAGCGCCTCGCCCGCGGCGGCGTGCCTGGGCCAGCGCTCCGCGATGCGCCTGTACTCCGCGCGGGCCTCGGCGGAGGCGCCGGAGCGCTCGTGCGCCCAGGCGAGGCGCAGGGCGTCGTCCGGGGAGTCCGAAAGCGAGCAGGCGAGCTTCGCGGCCTGGACCGCGGACGGCGCGTCCCCCCTCTTCACCGCCTCGTCGAAGCGGGCGCGCTGCACCGGGAGGGAGGCCGCCGAGCGGTAGCGCCCCTGCGGATGGGACTCCACGTACCTCGAGAGCTCCGCGAGCGCCTCGTCGCGCCTGTCGAGCGCCAGCATGGCCGCGCCGCGGAGGTAGGCGAGGTCGTCCTCGGAGGAGTCGCCGCAGGCCGCCAGGCAGTCGGTGTAGCGTCCGCAGAGAAACGCGCTCCAGGCCCTCGGGACGCGCGACTCGGCCGCGCGCGCGCCGCCGGGGTGCGACTTGGCGAGGCGGGCGAACAGGATCGCCGCCTCGCTCCAGCGCCTGTCGCCGTAGGCGAGCGTCGCCGCGGCGTACAGCGACTCCTCCGCGACGGACTTCTCCTCGGACGCCGCCAGCTCGAGGAACATCCTCGTCGCCTCGCGGCGCTCCTCTGGCCTGGAGCCCTTCGCCAGGATGAGCGCGCGCCTGAGCCGCGAGAACACGGCGTAGCGCCCCTTGGGGTCCGCCCTCTCGCTCTCGAGGAACATCGCCGCGTCGCCCTTCGCGCAGGCCACGCGGTAGAGGGCCACCGCCCTCATGCCTGCGGGGACGTCCATGCCGAGCAGCCTCTCGTACGCCGGCAGCGCCCGGGCCTCGTCCCCGAGCGCGTGCCTGCACTCGGCGAGACGGAAGTCCACGTCCGCCGCCGAGACCGACTTCTCCGAGCGCAGCGCCTCGTACTCCCCCGCCGCGTCGGCGTAGAGCCCCTTGGAGAACATCCTGTCCGCCATCAGCATCCTGTCGGACGGGGCGAGCGCGAGCGCCGCCGCGAAGATGGCCGGGGCGAGGCTCACGCGCCCCTCCTCGCTATGCGGGCGATTATCCTGGACGCGCCGAGGTTCTTGAGGCCGACGGCGAGCAGAAGCCTGCCGACCGGGTGGCGGGACTCAGCCTTGATCTCGCGGATCTCCATGCCCTCCTTCGCGCAGAGCGCCCGGAAGTCCTTCAGCGTGATGCAGTGGATGTTCGGCGTGTCGTACCACTGGAAGGGAAGCTGCTTCGAGACGGGCAGGTGGCCGAGGAGCCCGAGGGTGAGGCGGATGCGGTACGCCGCGAAGTTCGGGAACGTGACGATCGCCTCGTCCGCGATGCGCAGCGCCT
>CAVERN010000133.1:0-4583 GCA_963618095.1 bacterium
AGTTCACGCCGCAGGTCGACGACGCCCCGCTCGTGGGCGCCGCCATCGCCGCGCTGATGTGAGGGGGCGAGCGGGACGCCCGTCCCTGCCACGTGCGCGGCGGGCGGTGGAACGCCTGCCCTGCCGCCGGTAGGGCCATGCGTCCCGCGTGACCGAAACGCAAGAAGGACCAAATGAAATATTTGTCAATCAGATGCCTGGCGTTCGCGGCGCTGGCGGTTGCCTGCGCGGCGGGCGTTCGCGCCGTCGAGATCGACGGCGTCGCCGCGAAGGTCGGTTCGGAGACGATCCTGCGAAGCGAGGTCGCCGGCGAGATGATGCGCCGCGGCATCCGCGACGCCGCGCAGTACAACGACGTGCGCGAGGAGATGGTCGAGCGCAAGCTCATCCTCAAGGCCGCGCGCGAGTCGAAGATGACCATGCAGGAGTGGATCGTCGAGAACCGCGTCCGCGAGATCATCCAGAAGGCGTTCGGCGGCGACCGCAACAAGCTCATCGAGATGCTCGGCCAGCAGCGCGTCTCCTATCCGGAGTGGTATGCGCGGATGAAGGAGGACATGATCGTCGGCGCGATGCGCTGGAACGTCGTCAACAAGAACGTGACGGCGTCGCCGGCCGAGATGCGCCGCGAGTTCGAGGCGCACCGCGACCGCTACGCAGCCGAGCACCTGGTCACGGTCTCCGTCATCATGCTCACCCCCGAGGAGCGCGTCCGCCGCGAGGAGATCTCGTCCGCGCTCAAGGCGGACAAGTCGTTCGCCGACCTGGGCGCGAAGCGGTACGAGAAGGTGAAGCCGGAGGACGTCTTCAACCCGGAGGTCTGCGCCCGTCTCTCGAAGCTGGCGAAGGGAGAGGTCAGCGAGTGGCTCGACATCGACGGCTGGAGCTTCCTCGTCCGCAAGGAGGACGAGAGCGAGGGGCGTCGTCTGTCCTTCGAGGACGCCTTCGACCAGATCGAGGCGAACGTGAAGGAGGAGAAGTCGAAGGCGGCCTACGAGGCCTGGATCGCGCGTCTGCGCGAGGAGACCTACGTCAAGCTGTTCGACTGACTGCGGCCGCGCATTTCAACTTAACGGCAGAGAAAGGAACGGAAGGCATGAAGGAGAGACTGAACCTGAAGAAGATGAAGAACGCGATGGCGGCGGGGCTGGCGCTTTGCGCGGCGGCGACTGCGGGCGCGCGCACGTTCGAACTCACCGCGTGGCGCGGCGAGACGGTCGCGGCCCTCGTGCCCGACTACTGCGAGCTCGCGCGCACGGCGCCCGGCCTGACGATGCGCCAGGGCGTCCTGAAGTCCGTCAAGTACGCGCCGGAGCCCGGCAGCGTCCAGCGCCTCGAGGCCTACGACCGCGTCGCCTGGAACGACCGCGAGGACGGCCCGCGCGTCGTCGAGGTCACGGTGCCGGCGGACGCGAAGCCGGGAGCCTACGACTGCGGCATGATGCGCGTCAAGGTCCTCGACCGCGTGCTGCCGCCGGCGAAGGAGTGGAAGTTCTACCTCGACCTCTGGCAGCATCCGTGGGCCGTCGCGCGAATCGCGAAGGCCAAGCCCTTCTCGAAGGCGCACTACGACGCGATGCGCCCCGTCTACGAGCTCCTCGCGACCGCCGGGCAGAAGACGATCACCGTGCCGATCATCGACATGCCCTGGGACCACCAGTGCCGCGACGCCTACCATTCGATGGTCGCGGACGGCACCTTCAAGCTCTTCGACGAATACGTGCAGTTCTGCCTCGACTGCGGCCTCGGCCCGGACATCTCGTGCTACTCGCTCTGTCCGTGGACCCTTGGCAAGACGATCGACGAGAACGCCCTCGAGCAGCAGTTCGGCGCGTTCCTCGACAAGTTCGCCGCGCACGTGAAGGAGAAGGGCTGGTTCGAGCACACGGTCATGGCGATGGACGAGCGGGCGCCGGAGGACGTCGCGAAGGTCGCGGCGTTCGTGCAGAAGCACGCGCCCGGCATGCGCATCTCGATGGCCGGCAACCGCAGGCCGAGCGACTTCAAGGGCATCAAGATCGACGTCTACTCGCAGATTCTCCATTCGAGCCACGTCACGCCGGAGTTCCTCGCCGAGGCGGCCGAGCGCCGCGCCCAGGGCCTCGTCACGACGCACTACGTCTGCTGCGGCCCGACGTATCCGAACACGTTCATGAGCTCCGGCCCCGGCGAGGCCTTCTGGTGCGGGGCCTCGCCCGCCTTCCTCGGCCTCGACGGCTTCCTGCGCTGGGCCTGGAACAGCTGGCCGCAGAGCCCGAAGGAGGACGCCTCGTATGGCAACTGGCGCGCCGGCGACACGTTCCTCTGCTATCCGAAGGGCGAGCCCTCGTGGCGCTTCCTCGAGCTCCGCAACGGCATCGTCGCGGCGGAGAAGGCGCGCATCCTGAAGGAGCAGGGCGCGCTCTCCGCGGACGACCTCGCGCAGGTCGCGGCGCTCTACGACGTGAAGCGGGCGAACGAGAACGCGTGCGACTTCCGGAAGATCCGCGCGAAGACGCTGGAGCTCGTGAACCGCTGACGGGCGGATGCTGGGGATGTCGCGGCTTCGTCTTATGGTGCTTGCCGTGTCGGCGGGGCTCTCCGCCGGCCCGGCGGCGGCGTCCACCAACTCGGTGTCGGTGGACGTCGGCGCGAACCTGCGCGTGCGCCAGGAGATCGCGCACAACATCGCCGGGCTGCCCGGGGCGCCGGGCGCGATGATGCCGAGCCGCAGCAAGGAGAGCCTGAACCACGTGCGGATAAGGCCTCGCGTCTGGGCGCGGGCGGGCTGGGACAGGTTCACCCTCTACGGGCGGCTCGTGAACGAGGTGCGCGAGCACGTGGTGAAGAACGGCGTGCCGCGCAGGCGGCGCTCGTACACATTCCCGGACGAGGTCGTGCTCGACAACCTCTACCTCGGCGCGGGGGGGCTGTTCGACGGACTCCTCGACTTCCGCGTCGGGCGGCAGGACCTCCTGGAGGACGGGCGGTCGGTGTTCGGCCTCGACCGGATACTCCAGGACGGCACCGCGTTCGACGGCTCGCGCTCGTGCTACGCCGACATGGCGCGCCTCACGTTCCACCCCACTGAGGAGTCGAGCCTCGACGCCTTCGCGCTGTACGACAACGCCCGGAGCACGATCCGCTATGGGAACCGGAGCTCCAGGGGGCGGCCGATCAACGCGATACATCCGGGCGACTCGCCGGAGATGGACGAATGGGGCGGCGGCCTCATCTGGAGCGACAGGCTCTGCGGCGGCACGTTCCCGTACAGGCTCTACGTGATCCACAAGCACAACGAGGCGTACTCCGGCCGCCGCCGCATGCCCGACAAGCAGCTGACCACGTTCGGCGTGAACGTCGCGCCCTCGCTCGGCGAGAACCTCTCCCTCGAGCTGGACTTCGCCCAGCAGGTGGGCTCGCTCTCGGACGGAGGCAGGCAGGCCGGGGGGCGGATGGCGTACGCCGCCGTGGACCTCCACCGCTCGGCGGCCGCGCCCGGGGTGCGTCCGTACGCCAGGCTCAGCGTGTACTACCTCTCCGGCGACCGCCATCACGGCGACGCCGGCGACAACGACACCGGGTGGGACCCGCTCTGGGGGCGGGCGCCGCAGGACTCCGAGCTCTTCCAGTACGGCACGCTCTACGGCCTCGGGTACTGGAGCAACATGGCCTACCCCAAGCTCACCGTCGGCGCGAACATAGGCCCCAGGCACCGGATCAGCGCGTTCACGGGGCCGATGTTCGCCGCCGCCCAGGACGGGGCCGGGCATGCGGACGGCTCGGACCACGGGATGTTCAAGGGCGCGTTCTCGGCGGTGCGCTACGACTTCCCGCTGCTCCTCGCGGAGAAGGGGGCCGAGGGCTGCGACCGCTTCGAGGTGTTCGGCCACGTGATGGCGGAGCTGTTCAACCCCGGCGACTACTACGACTCCTCCCGCCCGGCGTGGTTCATCCGCTGGGAGCTCAACTTCGCGTTCTGAGGGCGGGGCGGCAATGGACGGCATGAGGAATACTAAGGGAAAGGTGATGGGAGAATGCGCATTCTGACTGGGATACAGCCTTCGGGCAGGCTCCACTGGGGCAACTACTTCGGCGCGATGAAGTCGATGTTCGACCTGCAGGGGGAGGGGCACGAGGTGTTCATGTTCATCGCGAACTACCACGCGATGACGACGGTGCGGGACGGCGCCGCGCTCCGCGAGGCGACGCGCGAGGTCGCGCTCGACTACCTCGCGTGCGGGCTCGACCCGAGCAGGTCCGTGGTCTATCGCCAGAGCGACGTGCCCGAGGTGCAGGAGCTGGCGTGGTTCCTCTCGTGCCTCACGCCGATGGGGCTCCTGGAGCGCTGCCACAGCTACAAGGACAAGATGGCGCACGGCTTCGAGGCGACCCACGGCCTCTTCGCGTACCCGGTGCTGATGGCGGCCGACATACTGATGATGAACGCCGAGCTCGTGCCGGTGGGCAAGGACCAGAAGCAGCACCTGGAGGTGACGAGGGACCTGGCGCAGAAGTTCAACAACGCCTTCGGGGAGATCTTCACGATCCCCGACGCGTACATACCCGAGACCGTCGCGACGATTCCCGGCACCGACGGGCAG
>CAVERN010000134.1:0-4282 GCA_963618095.1 bacterium
CGTCATTCCGCATGCCGTGCGCCGCAAGGTCGGTCCGCGCACGGAGCGCGTGTTCGTCTGGTCGGCGATCCTCGGCGGCGCGTTTCTGCCGCTCGCGGAGCTGGCGCGGCGGCTTCTGCCGAAGGGCGAGGGCGTGCCGGTCGGCGTCGTCTGCGCGATCCTGGGCGGGCCGTTCTTCCTGTGGCTTCTCGTCTCCCGCCGCAACGGAGAAGGCTGGGACGTCTGAAAGTTTGCTTGACGCGGAAATCGGGAAACAGTATCATACGCGCAGTTTTTAACAAAGGAGTCTCTTCACGATGAACGCATGCAGATCAACGCTTGCCGCCATGGCGGTGGCCATTGTCACGTCGGCTTCCTTCGCTGCGAAGACGAGCCAGGAAGTACGTCCTGCGGATGAGGAGGGCCGTTCCGCCGCCGATTCCTACGAAGGGCACTACAAGGCGCCGAAGTCCTACGGGTGGTCGGTCATCGCGCTTGGCGTCGCGACCCCGGTGCAGCTTCCCTGGGGGCTTGAGAAGTGGGACATCTTCGGCCTTGACCTCAACCTCGGATATTCCGATGCGATGAAGATGTACGGCTGGGAGTTCGCCTTCGGCGCGAACACCGCGCGCAAGTGCTTCATCGGCCTGCAGACGTCCGTCGGCTTCAACTTCTCGAACGAGGATGCGTATGGGCTGGCCTTTTCGCTCTTCAACATGAACAACCTCGAGTTCTACGGCGCCTCCATCGACGCCTTCGGCTACAACCGCAACGTCTATGGCCTCGAGGTGAATCTCCTTGGCTCCATGACCGAGCGGACGGTCGGCGGCCTTCAGGTCTCCGGTCTGGCAAATGTCGTCGGCGAGGACATGTACGGTGCGCAGATCGCCCTCGGGGCGAACTTCACCCGTCGGGTGCATGGCCTGCAGGCCGCCCTGGTCTACAACCAGACGGATCTCCTCTGGGGCTGTCAGATCGGCCTCGTCAACATGGCGTTTGCCTGCGACCACGGCTTCCAGATCGGCCTCGTGAACGTGATCATGGACAACCAGATTCCGTTCCTTCCCATCGTGAACGGCTACTTCTGATGCGGCCTGGTCGGGGCGCGGCCTGAGAGGCCGCAGATAGACGCCAGAGGCGAGACCGCGCCTCTGGCGTTTATGGTATAATCCACCCCCGTTTTTCGGAGACATTGAAATGAAGTGGACAAAGACGCTCATCCAGACGCTGAGGGAGAATCCCCAGGACGCCGAGATAGACTCGCATAGGCTGCTCGTAAGGGCGGGCATCTGCCGCAAGACGGCATCGGGGCTTTTCACGTTCATGCCGCTTGGCATGCGCTCGCTCAAGAAGATCGAGGCGATCGTCCGCGAGGAGATGGACCGCGCGGGCGCGGTCGAGCTGCTCATGCCCGCCCTCCAGCCCGCCGAGCTCTGGAAGAGGACGGGGCGGTGGGACACGATGGGCGCGAACATGTTCCGCCTGAAGGACCGCGCCGACCACGAGATGGCCATGGGGCCCACCGCCGAGGAGGTGGTGACGGACCTCATGACCGGGGTCATATCCTCGTACCGCCAGCTGCCGGTCACGGTCTACCAGATCCAGACGAAGTTCCGCGACGAGACGCGTCCGCGCTTCGGCCTCATGAGGTCGAAGGAGTTCATAATGAAGGACGCCTACAGCTTCGACGTGGACGCCGAGGGGGCGGACCGCAGCTACTGGAGCATGTACCACGCCTACGAGCGCATATTCGCCCGCTGCGGCCTGAGGGCAACGCCCGTGCAGGCGGACGGCGGGGACATGGGCGACAGCATGACGCACGAGTTCCACGCTCTCGCCGATTCGGGCGAGGACGGCATCGCGTGCTGCCCGGAGTGCGGCTATGCGGCGAACCTCGAGCGGGCCGAGCGCCGCCTCCCAGAGTCCGCTCCCGCGGACCCGTCCCCGGAGAGCGAGGTCGTGCCCACCCCCGGCGCCAAGACGATCGAGCAGGTCTCGGCGTTCCTCGGCGTTCCCGGCTCGGCGTTCGTGAAGTCCCTCGTCTACTCGGCGGACGGCGTTCCCGTGATGGTGTGCGTGCCGGGCGACCGCGACGTGAACGAGGTCAAGCTCAGGCGCTTCCTCGGGGCGAAGTCGGTCGAGCTCGCCGGGGGAGACATGGTGCTTGCGGCGTCGGGCGCGAGCGCGGGGTCCGTGGGGCCGGTGAAGCCCGCAGATCCGTCGCTCCGCGTGGTTGCGGACGCCTCCCTCCGCGGCGCGCGCGGCCGCATCGTGGGGGCCAACCGCGACGGCTGCCATCTCAGGAACGTGGACTTCGACCGGGATGTGCGCATCGCGGACGCGGACTTCGCCGACCTCGTGGTGTGCGGCGCGGGCGACGCCTGCCCGAAGTGCGGCAGGCCGATGGAGCTCAGGCGCGGCATAGAGGTCGGGCAGGTGTTCAAGCTCGGCACGAAGTACACGAAGGCGTTCCACACCGTGTTCAAGGACGAGGAGTCCGCCGAGCGGCTCTGCATCATGGGGTGCTACGGCGTGGGCGTGTCCCGCACCCTCCAGGCGGTGATCGAGCAGTGCCACGACGGGGACGGGATAGTCTGGCCCGCGTCCGTCTCGCCGTACCAGGTGGTGGTGGATCTCCTCGACCCGGACGACGCTGAGGTGGCGAAGGTGGCGGACGCGCTGGAGGCGGAGCTCGAGGCGAGGGGCGTGGACGTGATCGTCGACGACCGCGCGGAGCGTCCGGGCGTGAAGTTCAAGGACGCCGACCTCATCGGCTTCACCGTGCGCGTGGTCGTTGGCAGGAAGGGTCTCGACAGGGGCGGCGTGGAGGTCAAGCGCCGCGCCGACGACAAGTCCCTCGTGAAGGTGGTGCCGCCCGCCGAGGCGGCGGACGCCATCGTGGCGGCGCTTGGCTGAAGGGTGCCGCAATGCCGCTCTACGTGTACGAGGCAGAAGGCAGCGGCTGCGAGCGCTGCGCCGGCGGGTTCGAGGTCTCGCAGTCCATCAGCGAGCCCCGGCTCACGCGCTGCCCCAGCTGCGGGGCGAGCGTGGTGCGCGTCATCCAGGCCCCGGCCATCGGGCGGTCCAGGACGGACCTGGCCTACCGCGCCAAGCGCGCGGGGTTCCACGCCCTGAAGCGCGTGCAGAAGGGCGAATACGAGAAGATCTACTGAGGGGGCGTCATGAGGGTGCTTGTGGTGAACGGACCGAACCTTAACATGCTTGGCGTGCGCGAGCCCGCGCTGTACGGTTCGCGCACGTACGGCGACCTCGTGCGCTTCATAGCCGCGTCCGCCGTCGACGCCGGGGTGGAGGCGGAGGTGTTCCAGTCGAACCACGAGGGCGCGATCGTCGACCGCATCCAGTCCGCGCGCGGGCGCTTCGACGCGATGGTCGTGAACGCCGCCGCGTACACGCACACGTCCGTCGCCGTCCTCGACGCCATCAAGGCCGCGGGGCTGCCGACGGTGGAGGTGCATCTCACGGACCCGTCGCGCCGCGAGGGGTTCCGCCGCACGTCCTACGTGGGGATGGCCGCGGTCGCCACGTTCGCCGGGCTGGGGTTCGGCTCGTATTCCCGCGCGCTGCGCTTCCTCGCGGAGAGGTGGCGGAGCGGCGCCTTCGCCGCCGTCGCGCCTTTGGGCGTCAATGGGAGGGTCAAGTCATGAAGAGGGTTCTGCTTTTCGTCGCCGTAAACATGGCGGTGGTGCTCACGTTGAGCGTGGCGCTGCACGTCATCCTCGCGCTCGCCGGCCCGGAGGCCCAGGAGGCGCTGTTCAAGGACGGCATCGACTACTTCTCGGTGGGCGTGTTCGCGCTCGTCTTCGGCATGGGCGGGGCGATGATATCGCTCCTGATCTCCAAGCCGATGGCAAAGTGGTCCACCGGGGCGCAGGTGGTGGACGGCTCGGAGAGCGACGACGCCCGCTGGCTCGTGGACACCGTCGAGCGCCTCGCCAGGACGGCGAACGTGAGGACGCCCGAGGTGGCGATATACAGCGGGGCGCCGAACGCGTTCGCGACCGGCGCGTTCAAGAACAGCGCGCTCGTGGCGGTCTCCGACCAGATCCTCGCGAAGATGGACCGCCGGGAGCTCGAGGCCGTGCTGGGGCACGAGATGAGCCACGTGGTGAACGGCGACATGGTGACGCTCGCCCTCGTGCAGGGCGTGCTGAACGCGGTGGTGCTGTTCCTCTCCCGCGTCGTCGCCGCCGTGGTGGACGGCGCCTTCGGCGAGAAGCGCCGCCGCGGCACGTCCTTCGTCTACATCCTGGTGCTGTACACGATGCAGATCCTCCTCGGG
>CAVERN010000135.1:0-4219 GCA_963618095.1 bacterium
CCGCCGCGGTGCTTCGTGTCGTAGGCGCTGAACTCCGTGCGCTTGCCGTAGCCGTTTTCGGTGGCGATGAGCAGCGTCTTGGCGTCGTCGACCACGTCGAGCGAGCACACGGCGTCGCCCTCGCGCAGGGAGATGCCCCTGACGCCGGTGGCGGCGCGGCCCATGCGGCGCACTTCGTCCGAATTGAAGCGCGTGCCGATGCCGTTGCGCGTGATCATCATCACGTCTTCGCCGGGTTTGACGAGGCGCACTTCCACGAGCGTGTCGCCCTCGTCGATCGAGAGCGCGCGGATGCCGTTGCGGTTGACGTTCTTGAAGTCGCCGAGGAGCGTCTTCTTCACCGTGCCCTGCGCCGTGGCGAACATCACGTCCACGTCGCCCTCGAAGGAGCGGATGGGCAGCAGACGCAGCACCTGTTCGCCGGGCTGGAGGTTGAGAAGGTTGACGAGCGGCTTGCCAAAGCTCGTGCGCGGCGCCTCGGGAATCTCGTAGGCGTCCTTGAGGAAGAGCCGGCCCGTGTTCGTGAAGAACATGAGCGAGTCGTGCGTCTCGGCCACGTAGACGAGGCGCAGGAAGTCCTCTTCCTTCACCTGGGCGCCCTTGACGCCGCGGCCGCCGCGGTTCTGCTCCTTGTACTCGGTGAGCGGCACGCGCTTGACGTAGCCGCGGTTCGAGAGCGTGATCACGCACGGCTCGTCCGCGATGAGATCCTTGAGCGAGACCTCGTTCTCGTCGGGCACGATCTCCGTGCGCCGGCGGCCGCTGGGGTCGCCCTTGGGCGGCTTCTCGTGCGGGTAGGCGAGGTCGCCCTTGTCGGCCTTGGCGCGCAGGTAGGCGAGATCGTCCTTGATGATCTGGTAGATGCGCCCGGCGTCCGCGAGGATGTTCTGCAGATCGGCGATCGTGGCGAGCAGCGCGGCGAGTTCCGCCTCGAGCTTCTCGCGTTCGAGCCCCGTGAGCTGGTAGAGGCGCATGTCGAGGATCGCGTTGACCTGCGGGTCGGTGAAGCCGTAGGCCTCCTGCAGGCGCACCTTGGCCTCGTCGCGGTTCTTCGACGCGCGGATGATGCGCACCACGTCGTCGAGATGCGCGATGGCGAGCAGCAGGCCGTCGAGGATGTGCTTGCGGGCGAGCGCCTTGTCGAGGTCGAACTTCGTGCGGCGCGTGATCACCTCGAAGCGGTGGTTCACGTAGCAGCGGAAGAAGTCCTTGAGGTTCATGATCCGCGGGCGGCCCTGGTCGATGGCGAGCATGTTCGCGCCGAAGGTCGTCTGCAGCTCCGTGTGCTTGTAGAGCTTGTTGAGGACGATCTGGGCGATCGCGTCGCGCTTGAGCTCGACCACGATGCGGATGTCCTCGGCGGATTCGTCGCGGATGTCGGAGATGCCCTCGATGACCTTTTCCTTCACGAGCTCGGCCGCGTGCTTGATCATCTCCGTCTTGTTCACCATGTACGGCAGTTCCGTGATCACGATGCGCTGGCGGTCGCCTTTCCACTCCTCGATCTCGGCGCGCCCGCGCACGCAGATCTGGCCGCGCCCGAGCTTGTACATGGCGCGGATGCCGTTCATGCCGCAGATCGTCGCGCCCGTCGGGAAGTCCGGGCCCTTGACGAACTGCATGAGGTCGTCGATCGAGCAGTCGCGATGGTCGATGTAGTGGGTGATGCCGTCGCAGAGCTCGCCGAGGTTGTGCGGCGGAATGTTCGTGGCCATGCCCACGGCAATGCCCTGCGAGCCGTTGAGCAGCAGGTTCGGCAGCTTGGCCGGCAGCACGGTCGGCTCGCTCAGGGTCTCGTCGAAGTTCGGCATCATGTCCACCGTGTTCTTCTCGAGATCCGCGAGCATTTCCTCCGCGGCCTTCTGCATGCGCACCTCGGTGTAGCGCATCGCGGCCGCGCCGTCGCCGTCGATCGACCCGAAGTTGCCGTGGCCGTCCACGAGCGGGCAGCGGAGGGAGAAGTCCTGGGCCATGCGCACGATCGTGTCGTACACCGCCGAGTCGCCGTGCGGGTGGTAGCGGCCTATCACGTCGCCCACCACGCGCGCGCTCTTGAGGTGCTTCGAGTTCCAGGTGTTGTTGAGCATGTGCATCGCGTACAGGCAGCGGCGGTGCACGGGCTTCAGGCCGTCCCGCACGTCCGGCAGCGCCCGCCCGACGATGACCGACATCGAGTAGTCGATGTAGTCGCGCGCCATCTCGTCCTCGATGCTCACGTTCTCGAGCGTGCCCGCGGGCGCGACGGCTTCCTGATTCGGCTCTGTTTCCCTCTTCTCTTCTTCAGACATTTCAAACCCGTCCATTGAACACCTAAAATATCCGCTCATTATACCATAATCCGAAGCGCGCCATGTGATATAATCCGCCCATCATGCATTCCTCTGCACGGCGTGGGACGGTTCTCGTGACCGGTGGCGCGAAGCGGCTCGGCAGGTCCATCGCCGAGGCGCTCCGCGACTGCGGCTGGAGCGTGCTCACGTCGTCGCATCGCGCCGACGCCGGCGCGGACCTCTGCGCGGACCTCGCGACCCCGGCCGGCCCTGCGAGGCTGTACGCGGCGGCGCTCGCCCGCGCCCCGGACCTCTGCGCGATAGTGAACAACGCCGCGCTGTTCCGCGGGGACGACGCGGCGCTGGAGGCCCTGAACCTGGTCGCGCCGCGCAAGCTCACGACGCTTCTCGCCGGGCGGGAGGGGATGGTGTGCTCCGTGGTGAACATCCTCGACTCGAAGGTCCTCGGCCCTGCCTCGGATTCGGATGGCGCATACGAGAGGTCGAAGAGGGCGCTGCTCGCCGACACCAGGCGGCTTGCGGCGATGTTCGCCCAGTCCCTGCGGGTGAACGCCGTCGCCCCCGGCCCGGTGCTCCCGCCGGAGGGGCTTCGCGTGCCGGCGGGCGAGATGCTGCTCGACGCGAGGCCTTCGCCCCGGGACGTCGCCGAGGCGGTGGCGTACCTGCTCGGCGCCGGCGCCGTGACGGGCGCCGTGATCCCCGTGGACTCCGGCCAGCACCTGGCAATGGGTTGCTAAGTTCGCGGGGCGAACTTCGCTATCCCGCGTTAGGGGCGCGCTGCGCCGGGGGTGAGGGCTTCATGCCCGCCCGGGCGGCGCCACGCGGAAGGCGAGCGCGGTCGCGGACGGGAGGAAGTCCATCCTGCGCGCCGGCGAGAACCCCGCCGCCTCCGCCATCGCGGCGAACTCCTCCGGGCTCGCCGTGCGCGCTATGGAGTCCCGCAGGTAGGCGTACTGCCGGGCCCGCCCCCGGCAGAAGACGCGGGCGACGAGCGCGAGCCAGAGGGACACGAGCGCGCCGACCGCGCGGCTCCCGGGACGGAAGAGCTCGAGGACCAGCAGCTCGCCGGAGGGCCTGAGCGCCCTGCGGCACTCCGCGAGCGCCTTCGCCTTGTCGGGGAAGTTGCGGAACCCGAACGCGCACACCACGAGATCCGCCGAGGCGTCGGCGATGGCGGAGAGGCGCTGCGCGTCGCCCTCCACGAAGCGGACCGCGGCGCCGGCCCCCGCGCACTTCCTCCTGGCGACGGCGAGCATCTCGGGCGTGAGATCCACCCCGGTCACGGAGAGGCGCGGGAAGCGCCTGAGCAGCTCGATCGCGAAGTCCCCCGTCCCGCACGCCAGGTCCACCGCGCTCCCGTCTTCCGGGGGATGGACCGCGTCGAGCGCCCGACTCCGCCAGCGGCGGTCGAGGTTGAGCGACATTATGCGGTTCATCCTGTCGTAGCGGCCCGCGATGCTCGAGAAAATGCCTTTCATGTCGGTATTGTAGCATAATTCGTTGAGAAGTTGAGAGGTTGAGAAGTTGAGAAGTTGAGAGGTTGAGAGGTTGAGAAGTTGAGAGGGTGAGAAGTTGAGAAGTTGAGAGGGTGAGAAGTTGAGAGGGTGAGAGGTTGAGAGGGTGAGAGGGTAATGGGCCAGTCAAGTTCGTGGAGCGAACTTCACTAACCATTACTTGCAGAATTTGCTTGCGGGGAGCGCCCGTAAATGATATCTTGGTCTCCAGTCGGATGCTTGATGTCTTGGGCATCTTCTTCGCGGAGCGCACCGCCGCCGTGGAGGCCGCCGTCAACGCCGTCGAGTAGAGTAGCGAAAGGAATAGAACGATGAAAAAGATCATGACGATAGCGGCGGCAGCCGCGATGCCGCTTGCCACCCTCGCCGCCGAGTTCCGCCCCGCGCCGGACTGGGCGATCGTCTACGAGACCT
>CAVERN010000136.1:0-4205 GCA_963618095.1 bacterium
GACAAGTATCTCGTCAACTTCGCGGACCGCTTCCGCCCCGTCAAGACCGCCGTGCGCGACATCTTCATGGACGGCGGCATGACGCGGGACGAGGCCACGCGCGCCGCCGAGGCGGACGAGACCTCGCCATACCACCAGAAGCGCGTGCAGTCCGGCAAGGCGGAGGCGGACCTCCAGCGCGTCCGCGCCATCCAGTCCGACCTCGAAGCCGACGTGAAGGAGCTGGGCAGGCTCCGTCTCGACGTCGACGACCTCGGCATCTACGCCTACGCAAGGCACGCCCCGGCGCGCAACGCGCAGAAGCTGGCCGACCACGGCGTGGAGGACGGCTCCGGCATCAGCGACGCCCTGGCGGCGGACATCCTCGCCGGGCGCACGTTCGCGCTCACGAAGGGCGCGCCGCCGCGCTCCTACTCCGCCGAGCAGCTCGCCGCGCTCCGCAGGGCGCACGACCGCATCGTGCATCGGCTCAACGACGAGTTCGGCCTCGACTACCTCTATGACGCGGGGCTCATAGACGAGGCGTCCGTGGATACTCTGCGCTCCGTCTACGGCAGAGACTGGGTTTCCCTCGCGGACGACGTGGACGAGGATGGCGGCACGGACTACGGGCGCAACCCCGGCGCGACCATCGCCAACCCGCTCCGCAAGGCGAAGGGGCGCGAGACCACGCTGGCGGACAATCCGCTCGTCACCACCCTGCTCGGCGCGTCGCGCAACATCCTCACGGCGAAGAAGAACATGGCCGCCGAGAGCCTGGCGCAGTTCGTGGAGAAGCACCCCGAGCTCGGCGCGGTGAGCGAGATGTTCCCCGGCGAGAAGGTCAGCGATTCGTGCGTCCTGTTCAGGCGCAACGTCGCCGACCCGAACCCGTGGGGCGAGCGCAACGCGAAGATGGTCATCCGCCTGAAGGGGACTCGCGGCCGCGAGATAGCCCGCTCGTTCAACGAGGCCGACCTCCAGCGCGGGCCCGGCTGGCTCCAGGTCGCGACGCGGTGGTGGGCGGCGACCGCGACGCAGCTCTCCCCCACATTCTCCGTCCGCAACTTCCAGAAGGACACGCTCGAAGCGTCGGCGGACATCGCGGGCACGGCCGGCATGGACGCCGCCAAGGACTTTCTCAAGGGGCAGCTGGAGGCGAACCCGCTTCTCAACAGGGACTTCCGCGACATGATGCGAAAGTGGCGCGAGACCGGCAAGGTGGAGGGCGATTCGCCAATGGTGGAGGACTTCCGCCGCTTCGTCAAGGCCGGCGGGCTCATCGGCGGCGGCGGGGCGCGCGAGGGCTACGGCGAGATGCACGAGCGCCTGGGCGACATCACGAGGCGGCTCACCGCCCCGAACGGCGTCAAGGCGAGGCACGCGCTCGCCGACGCGTGGGACGCATACCGCGAGACCATCGGCGGACTCAACGAGAGCATCGAGATGCTTACCCGCTTCAACAACTTCCGCACGCGGATACGGAACGGGCAGTCCGACGCGGAGGCCGCAATCAACTCCCGCGAGGGAAGCACCGACTTCGGGATGTACGGCAACCAGCGGTGGATGAACGCCGTGTGGATGTTCTCCAACTCCATCCTCGGCGGCACGATGCGCGGCGTCAAGACGCTCGCGACCGGGAAGTACGGGCGCCGCCTGGCGGCGAGCATGGTCGCCCTCGGCATCGTCGAGGCCCTGGCCGACGCGCTCATGAACGGCGGGGACGACGACCGCGAAAAGACGGGCGACCCTACGCACAGGGACGTGAAGGAGTACGACTGGCAGAACTCGCTCCACCTGCGCGTCGGCGGCAAGATGGTCCGCATCCCCTGCCACGCCGGCCCCTACTCCGTCCTGAAGTACGCGGGCAACAACCTCGCCCGCGCCATGCTTGGCAAGATTACGTGGGGGCAGGCGGTCGAGAGCACGGCCGATTCCGTGGCGACGGTGGCCACGCACTTCGGCGGCACGGGCGAGATAGGCGTCGGCAAGGACACGCCGAGCCTCGTGGCCGCCGTCACGCCGTCCATTCTCCAGCCCGCCGTGCAGATCGGCATGAACGAGAACTACCGGGGCGACCGCATCCACCGCGTCAACGACGTCGGCGCGGCGCGGAACGAGCCCAGCTACAAGCTGGCCAAGAAGAGCACCAACGCCGCGTGGGTGCAGATGTCGCGGCTTCTGAACAATCTCCCGCTCGGCGGCGGCACGGACTACGTAAAGGGCCGCTGGGACGTCGCGCCGGAATCCATCAAGTACCTGGCGGAGCAGGTCGTGAAGAACCTCGGCAAGGACGTGGTGAACTCGTTTGAGACCGTGAGCGGCACGGCGAGCGCCCTGTTCGGGGACGGCGAGGTCGAGTTCAACGACGTGCCCTTCCTCCGCGACGTGGTGCGCGCCGTGCCGGACGTGCGCGGGCGCTACTACGATGCGGTCGAGGAGCACCAGCGCGAGGCGTACGCCCTGAAGAACGCGCCTGCCGGGGAGGAGCGGCGCAAGTATCTGCGCGAGCATCCGTACGCCAGCCAGAACGTGCAGGCTCTGGAGAAGCGCATCAAGCAGATGTCGGCGCGGCTGAAGGGCGACGTGGTGAACCGCAGCGGCAAGGTCGTGAACCACGTCGAACTCACGGCGAAGGAGAGGGAGCAGACCGAGAGGGCGATGAAGAAACTGATGGCGAACTACCTGACGCGGCTCGGCAAGAACGGCGGCAACGGGCTGCGGAGCGGGCGGTAGGTCTCACAGTTTTCTCACAGTGAAACCCCCCTCCAACTGACAGGGGAAATACCCAACTGTCAAGGCGCGGCGCGTGGGCATAACTACGCGCCGCGCCATATCCTTACGGAAATGTGGAAGATATGCCCATTTCTCCGTTTTTGTGAGAAACGCCCCAGGTGGGGACAGACCCAATTTCTTGAAGAAAGGGGCTTGATTCATAAAACCCTTGTGCTATAATGTTCCGCGTGATTTCTGATCGTGTCTCACAACAGCGTGCGAGACCCGTCTCACATCAGTTTCACATTAGGGAAAGGAAGGAACATCATGGCATACCTGCCTCGGCAGATGGCGGAGCGCGGCGTGAAAGTCCGCGTCCGCAACAAGCAAGGGAAGGTCCACACGGACTACGAGTGCTACCTCGGCATGGACCCGTTCACGCACAAGCCCGTCCGCCTCACGCGCTCGGACCGCGACGAACTGACAAGGGCGGTGCGCGACTTCTACGAGCGGCACAGGGTCGGCGGGGACGCCGCCGTGCGCCTCACCGCAACGCAGGCGCTCGACGCAAAGACCGCGCTCGACGTCCTCGCCTCGGCGGGACAGAGCAAGACGCTCACGGAACTCGCCCGGCTCTTCGTCAGCGGCGCGGCGCGGGGCGCGGTCGCCCACGACAAGCGCATCCTCGACGCCTACGAGGAGTATCTGGCCACAAAGCCGGACGGCGTGAACAAGCAGAAGACCCGCGCCACGGTCGGACGGTGGGCCGCCATGTGCGGCGACAGGAACACCGGGAGCGTCACGGCGAAGGAGGTCTACGAGTATCTTGAAGCGAACTTCGGGAAACACGCGCCAAAGACCTACAACTCGCACCTTCAGTATCTCACCACCTTCATGAACTGGTGCTGCAAGGCCGAGCGCAGATACCTGGCGGAGAACCCGATAAGGGCTCTCGCCTACCGCGACGAGCCGTGGGAGGAGCCGGAGTACATGAAGCCCGCCGACGTGGCAAGCCTGTTCGCGCTTCTCGAATCCGTGAAGGACAGGCGCCCCGAACTTCTCGCCTACGCCGTGGTCAACTTCTTCTGCGGAAGCCGCGCCGTGGAGATAGTGCGCATGGGCGAGGAGGACGACGCGGCGCGCATAAGCATCGCGGACGAGACCTGCCGCATAGCCAAGGGCAAGGGCTTCCAGCGCGGGCGGAGGCCGAGGGCGTTCCACATCGAGCCGACCGCGCTTGCGTGGATGAAGTCGTTTGACTTCCTCGCCGCGTTGAAGAAGGTGAACGCGGGAACGCAGAAGGAGATATACGACCTGGCGCGCGCCAGGGGCGTGCCCGTGTTCCAGAACTGCGGGCGGCACACCTTCATCACCTACCACGTCGCGACCTACGGAGACCCCGCAAAGACGCAGGCAATCGTCGGCACGAGCGCGAAGATGCGGGCGGAGAACTACTGCGGCCTCGCGTCCAAGGCGGACGGCGAGGCCTACTTCCGCATCATGCCGTCGGC
>CAVERN010000137.1:0-4198 GCA_963618095.1 bacterium
GTCCACTCGATGTACCAGCCGTCGCCCGACATCTTGTTCGCCGGGTCCTTGCGGAGCTTGCCGCTCGTGTACATGTCGCAGCACCACGTGATCGAGCTCTCCGCGAGGGTCACGCCCTCCCCGCACGCCGCCGCCCAGATCGTCTGCAGGCCGCCCTGCGAGCCGCCCGAGGCGTAGAGGTCCCGGCCGTTCCACTCCGGCAGCGTCTTCAGGTACTGCAGCGCGCGCTTCACGCGCAGCACCATGCCGTTGAAGAACGCCGTGTCGCGGTCCTCGTTCTGGTCGCGGGAGAAGCCGTGCCCGGTCTTCCTGCCGTCGTGCACGGCCCACCAGAGCGCCTTGCGGTCGGCCTCCGTGCCGCCCAGCTCCAGCAGGCGGATCCCGAAGGCGTTGATGTTGAAGACGATCTCGTTGTCGCGGTAGTGACGGGACGACGCCGTGTGCATTCTCACGTTCCCGCCGTAGCCGTGCGTCTCGAGGCGCGCCGGGTACTTCCGGCCCTTAGGCGGCACGTAGAGGTAGCCCGTCACGGGATAGACCCCCGCGCACTGCACGCTCACCGCGTAGATCTCGTAGCCGTCCGCGTCCTTCCTGACGAGCGCGCGCTCGACGTGCATCGGCGTCTTCGCGAGCCGCTCGCCGAACGTCTTCCAGTACTCGGCGAGGTCTGCGGGCACGCCCGTCACCTCGAGCGAGCCGACGTCCGCGCCCGCGCCGCCGTCGAAGAACACCTCCTTCTTCGCGCGCTCGAAGGCGTTCATCGCCTTCTTGCCCTCAGGCGTCGTCGCGTCGCCCATGAACTGCTTGCGGTAGCGCTTGCCGTCCTTCCCGACGACCGCCGCGTAGATGCGCACGAAGCCGGGCTTTGCGATCCGGGTCTTGTAGACGAAGGGCGTCTTGCCGTCGAACGGCGCCTTGCCGCTGTCCACCACGCCGTCGTCGCCCGTGCGCTTCCAGTCGAGCTGCCACTCGCCGGGCGCGAGCTCGCCAACGTCCATCGGGGTGAGCGTGAAGGTCATCTCGTCTCCGGCGCGGTAGGAGAGCGGGTCCCTGTCCGTCTCGCCCCGTATCCAGGCGCCGTCCAGCGCTCCCGCGAAAACCTGCGCCGCCGCGACGGCCGCGCAGGCAAGAACAATCCTCCTCATGATGGCTTCTTCCTTTCTTTGATTGACTGACGGGCGTCCATTATACCACACGGGGCCGCTTCTTTCCCGACGGGGATCGAGAGGACGAAGCGGCAGCCGGACGGCGTCGCCGGCTCGAGGCGCACGTCGCCGCCGTGGAGGCGCGCGACGCCGCGCACGATCGCAAGCCCAAGCCCGGCGCCGCCGGTGTCCGCGCTCCTCGCCCGGTCCACGCGGTGGAAGCGCTCGAAGACCCTCTCGCGCTCCTCCGGCGGTATGCCCACCCCGTGGTCCTCCACCGCCACCTCCGCCGCGCCTCCGCGCTCGGAGAGGCTCACGAGCACGTCCGCGGACCCCGAATGGCGGATCGCGTTGGCGACGAGGTTCGAGACCGCGCCGGACACCAGGCGCCCGTCGCAGCGGACCAAGCACTCGCCCGGCCCGGAGCAGCCGATCTCCATCCCATGCTCCGCCGCCATCGGCCTGAACCGCTCCACGACCTCGCCGACGATCGCGGCGAGATCCTCGTCCGCCATGTCGGCGGCGGCGCCGTCCCGCTCCAGGGAGGAGAGCGACAGAATCCCCTGCGCGAGCTCGTTGAGGCGCTCGCACTCGGCCTTGAGCATTCCGAGCAGACGCCCCCCGCCCTCGCCGCCCGCCCCGCCGGAGGCGAGCAGGTCCGCGACGCCGATTATGCCGGTAAGCGGGGTCTTTATCTCATGCGAGACGTCCGCTATGAAATCCCGCCGGAACGCCTCCACCTTCTTCATCTCGTCCACGAGCCTTCGCTGGGCGTCGCGCTCGCGGGCAAGCTCCCGCAGGCGCATCCGCTGCCTCACCGTGAAGAGCAGCACAAGCATGACGCCCGCGCCGCCGACGATCGCCGCGAGAATGAAGCCGAGGCGCGCCCGCCTGTACGGCGCCATCACCCGCTCCACGGGTATGCCCAGGCGCACCCGGAACTCCCCGCTCTGGCGAAGCGCGTACATCGACTCCGCCTGGTCCTCCGGACGCCCGACCGAGTCGAACACGATCCCGCCCGGGCCGCTGAACACCGTGAGGCGCACGCCCCTGGACGAGCAGTCCGCGCCGAACTCGTGCAGGCGCCTGAAGTCGCCGGTCCTGAGCGGCTCGGAGAGGGTCTGCGCCGCAAGCTCCGTCCTGGCCTCCAGGTCGCGCGCCGCCCACCCCGCCACCGCCCTGCGGAACGAGTC
Source organism: bacterium (assembly GCA_963618095.1). Lineage (GTDB taxonomy): Bacteria > Verrucomicrobiota > Kiritimatiellia > RFP12 > UBA1067 > UBA1731. The sequence continues at coordinate 2,339 of CAVERN010000137.1, forward strand.
CGTCTCCGAGACGAACACCGCCGCCGCGACGGCGAGCGCGGCCGCGACGCACGTCGGCGGAAGCAGGTCCGATGCCGGCAGCCTCATGATGCCTTTCATGCCGCGTATTCTACCACACCGGCGCCCGTCAGATCGGAGACCTTCCGCCCAGCAGCGAGCTGCCGTGGACGTGCGCGATCGCAAGCCCCAGCGCGTCGGCCGCGTCGTTCTGCGGAAGCTCGGGGAGCGCGAGGAGGGTCTTGACCATGCGCTGCACCTGGATCTTGTCCGCAAGGCCGTTCCCGCACACGGCCATCTTCATGCGCCTGGGCTCGTACTCGTAGACCGGCACCCCCGCGTCTACGGCGGAGGTTATCACGGCGCCCCTCGCCTCGCCAAGCACGAGCATGGTCCTGGCGTTCTTCGCGTATATCACGGACTCTATCGCCATCACGTCCGGCCTGTGCTCGGCGATGAGCCTCGCCACCTCCGCGTGTATGCTGCGAAGGCACGCCGAAAGAGGAAGATCCTGGGCGTTCCTTATCCGCCCCATGCCGAGCGCCCTCATCCGCGAGCCCTCAGCGAGCAGCACCCCGTAGCCGGTGCTCCTCAGGGAGGTGTCTATCCCGAGCACGACCACGTCAGCGCGCCTCTCCCGGGGCCCGCCCCGGCCTGCGCTTCCACACCACCAGGCGCGACTTGCCGTATTCGCGGTCCCGGCACAGGTCCCACTCCGGCGCGTCCGCGAGAGCGCAGCGCATCGTGGTCTCCGCAACGAAGAGCCCCCCGGGGCGGACCACGTCCCTGGCGGCGGCGCTGGCGAGCATCTCCGCAAAGCCATGCGCCTCGCCGAGCGCGTACGGCGGATCGGCGAAGGCGATGTCGAACGGGGCGGCGGAATGCTCCGCCACGTAGCGGAAGGCGTCCCCCCGGACGATGGACGGCGCCACGCCCAGGGCCTTCGCGTTCGCCTCGATGAACGCCGCGTGCCTCGGGCTCCGCTCGACGAACGTGGCCGACCCGGCCCCGCGCGAGAGCGCCTCGAACCCGACCGTGCCCGCGCCCGCGAAGAGGTCGAGGAACCGCGCCCCGGCGATGTCGTGCATGAGGATGCTGAAGAGCGCCTCGCGCACGCGGTCCTGCGTGGGGCGCACGTCGAGCCCGTCCGGCGCCTTCAGGACGCGCCCGCGGAATATGCCGCCCACGATCCTCACAGCGCGGCGAGCTTCCTGGCTATCATCCCGCCCACGAGCTTCGGGTCGGCCTTGCCCTTCGAGAGCTTCATCACCTGCCCCACGAAGAAGCCGGCCGCCGCCTTCTTGCCCGCCTTGAAGTCCGCGACCACGTTCGGGTTGGCGGCGATCGCCTGGTCCACGAACCCCTCAAGCGCGCCCTCGTCGCTCACCGCGCCGAGGCCGCGCTCCCTCACGATCGCCTCCGGGTCGCCGCCCTTCTCGAACAGCTCCGGCAGCAGCTCCTTCAGGGTGGGGCCGTTGATCTTGCCGGCGGCGGCCATCCCGACGAGCGAGGCGAGCGCGGCGGGCGTCATCGCGCACTCGCCGATGGACTTGCCCGTGGCGTTCATGAGCGCCATCACGTCGGACATGAACAGGTTGCAGAGCAGCTTCGCCGTCTTCCTGTCCATCCCCTTCGCGGCCGCCTCGTACCAGTCGGCGTTCGCCTTGTGCTGGGAGAGCACGTCGGCGTCGTACTCGGCGATCCCGTACTGCTCGACCATGCGCGCGCGCCGGGCCTCGGGCTTCTCCGGCAGGAGGGAGCGCCACTCCTCTATCTGCTCGTCGGTGAGCGCCACCGGCACGAGGTCGGGCTCCGGGAAGTAGCGGTAGTCGTGCGCGTTCTCCTTCGTGCGCATGGACGCCG
>CAVERN010000138.1:0-4187 GCA_963618095.1 bacterium
GCCGACCTTCGGGCCGCCCCGCATGCAGCTGCGCTTGAACTGCTGCCAGTAGAAGCGCCTGAAGAAGACGTCGAGCCACCTCCCGACCGTCGCCGCGTCGAACGCGCCGGCGAACGCCTGCTCGGCGAGGCGGCGGATCTTCTCCTTCCCGGCGCCGCGCCTGAGGAAGTGGTAGAGGAAGAAGTCGTGGAGCTCGTAGGGCCCCACCTTGTCCTCCGTCCTCTGCGCGATCGTGCCGTCCGCGTTCGGCGGCAGGAGCTCCGGCGAGACGGGGGTGGCGAGGATGTCCTCGAGCGCCGGCGCGGCCTCCGCGTGCCTGGCGGCGTACCAGGCGACGAGATGCCGCACGAGCGTCTTCGGCACGCCCGCGTTGACGCCGTACATGCTCATGTGGTCGCCGTTGTAGGTGCACCAGCCGAGCGCGAGCTCCGAGAGGTCCCCCGTGCCGACGACGATGCCGCCGACCTGGTTCGCCTTGTCCATCAGCAGGTAGGTGCGCCCGCGCGCCTGCGCGTTCTCGTAGGTGACGTCGCGCCTGGACTCGTCGTGGCCGAGGTCCTTCAGGTGCCGGCGCGCCATCGGCGCGATGTCGATCGTCTCGAGCGGGACCCCGAGCGCCTCGCAGAGCGCGCCGGCGTTGCCCTTCGTCCGCGCCGTCGTTCCGAAGCCCGGCATCGTGCACGCGTGGACGCCCCTGCGGTCGAGCCCGAGCCGGTCGAACGCCTCCACGCACACGAGGAGCGCGAGCGCGCTGTCGAGCCCGCCCGAGAGGCCCAGCACCACGTCCGCGCAGCGGATCGCGTTGAGCCGCGTGGCCAGCCCCGTCGCCTGGATGGCGAGGATCTCCTCGCAGCGCGCGTCGCGGCCCGCGCCCTCGCCCGGCACAAACGGATGCGGATCGAGAGGGCGGAGGAGGGGCTGGCAGTTGGTAGTTGGCAGTGGGTAGTGGGTAGTGGGCAGTGGGGCGGCGATGCGCCGCACGTCGCCGACGGTCTTCGCGGCGCTGCGGAAGGCGAAGTTCGCCGAGCGCTCGAAGTCGAGGAAGCCTACGTCCACGTCCGCGACCGTAAGCCGCGTCTCGCGCGAGAAGCGCGGGCCCTCGGCGAGGATCGAGCCGTTCTCCGCGACGAGCGTGTGGCCGCCGAAGACGAGGTCGGTCGTGGACTCGCCCACGCCCGCGCCCGCGTAGGCGTAGGCGGCGAGGCAGCGCGCGGACTGGCCGGCGACGAGCGAGCGGCGGTACTCGGTCTTGCCGACGAGCTCGTTGGACGCGCTCAGGTTCAGGATCACGTTCGCGCCGCGCAGCGAGAGGCGCGTCGACGGCGGGTTCGCCGTCCACATGTCCTCGCAGAGCTCGACGCCGACGACGGCGCCGTCGCCGAGGTCGAAGATCAGGTCGTTGCCGAACGGCACGGTCGCGCCGGCGAGCGTGACCTCGCGCTCCGCCAGGTCGAGCGCGCTCGCGAACCAGCGCGACTCGTAGAACTCGTGCGTGCTCGGCAGATACGTCTTCGGCACGACGCCGGCGAGGCGCCCCGCGACGACGACGGCCGCGCAGTTGTAGATGCGGCCGCCCGCGCGCACGGGGAGGCCTATCGCCGCGAGGCCTCCGCCGCAGGCCGGCAGAAGCTCCGCGAGCGCCGCCTCCGCGGCCTCGAGGAGCGCGGGACGGTAGAAGAGGTCGGCGCACGTGTAGCCCGTGAGGCACAGCTCCGGCAGCGCCGTGGCCTGCGCCCCCGCCTCCGCCGCCATGCGCAGGGCCTCCTCGACCGCGCAGCGGTTCGCGCCGACGTCCGCCGGCGCCACGCGCGGGACGGCCGCCGCCACGCGAAGGTATTCACACGCCATCATCTGCAAGCCTCCTCTCATGTGGCGCGGAATTATAGCAGAATCCGGCGACGCCGTGACGCCGGGCGTGTGGTATAATGCCCGCCCGTCTAAGACTGCGGAGGGCGTGAAGAAGTGAACTATGCGGCATTGCGCACATGCGACATCGCGAACGGCGAGGGCGTACGCGTGTCGCTCTTCGTGTCGGGCTGCACCCACCGCTGCCCGGGGTGCTTCAACCAGGCCGCCCAGGACTTCGCCTACGGCGAGCCCTTCACGGGCGAGGTCGAGGGCCGCGTCCTGGACGCGCTCGCGCCGTCCCACATCGCGGGGCTCACGCTCCTGGGCGGCGAGCCGATGGAGCCCGGGAACCAGCGCGCGCTCGCGCCGTTCCTGCGCCGCTTCCGCGAGCGCTTCGGCGCGTCGAAGACGCTCTGGGCCTACACCGGATGCGTGCTCGACCTCGAGACGGGGCTCTTCGCCGACCCGGCGTTCAACGTGGAGGTCACGGGGGAGCTCCTGTCGATGGTGGACGTCCTGGTGGACGGGCCGTTCGTGGAGTCGCTCAAGGACATCTCGCTCAGGTTCCGCGGCAGCTCCAACCAGCGCATCCTGAGGCTTGCGGATCTCAGGCGCTGAGCAAGCAGCCCGCTATGGTACAATACGCGGCATGGGAACCGCGCAAGATTCTTTTGGGGCGGCTGAAGCCGCCCGCCGCCCGCCCCATTACTTTTCGGTTGAAAAAAAAATCGATAATGGTATCATTCGCGGCAACTGGGCTTCTTGTGCGCTGATGCCGTCGTGGCGTTCCTAACGGGAGGAGCGTCGCCGGACGGGATCGGCTCGCAGCGCAGACAAAGGGAAGGAACTGGGATGAAGAAACTGATTACGATGGTGGCGACGCTTGCCACAGGCCTGGCGGCCTGGACGGGCCTTGCCGCGGGCGGGCTGTTCTCCAATTCGTGGAACGGCTCCGGGAAGACGGCGGCAGACTGGAACAGCGACGGTCTGTGGACGGGGAGTGCGGTCTCTGATCAGACCAAGGTCTCCTTCGACGCCGAGGCGAAGGCGCTGAAGCTCTCGACGGGCGACGACAGCGTGCTCCGCGCCGTCAATTCGGAGGCCTCGCTCGCCGTCTCCGACAGGTTCTACTTCGACGTGACGCTCAGCACGCGCGGCGAGGCGCTCGACGCCGTGCCGGACGTCGACGCCGCAGACAGGCTCTCCCTCTTCTGGCTCGATGCCGAGGACCTCTCCTCCGAGCTCGGCAAGGCCCAGGCGATTCTCCAGGGCACGAACCTCTGCGCGATCGCGAAGGATCCCTCCGCCAACAGGAAGATGCTCCTCGTCTACAGCAAGAGCCAGACCGCTTCGATCTGCAACGCCGGCTCCAACCGCCTGTCGATCGAGGCCTACGCCAACGTGCTGAAGGAAGGCTCCCGCGCGGGCTTCCTGCTGTATGCGGCGGGCACCCCAGTGGAGATAGCCTACGTGGTGCCGTACACCGACGCCGGCGCGCCGGACTGGGACTCCATCGCCTCGGCGGACGACTATCTGGCGAACATGCTCGTCGCGAGGCTCGAGCTGAACCGCCGCTGCGTGGCGCTGAGCCTCACCGAAGGCTCGGACCTGAAGGGCATGGGCTTCACGGGCAATGCGGACATCGCCTCCGTCTCGATGCAGGAGGCGAAGCCCGAGGGCGTTCCTGAGAGCTCCATCGGCGCGACGATGGACATCGGCGGCGTCGTGACCAGGTTCACGACCCTCGCGGACGCGCTGGCGGCGATCGGCGACGCCACGTCGGCGGCGATCACGCTCGTGGACGACGCCTCTGCTGACGGCCTCGCGGTGAGAGAGGGCCTCGCGCTCACGATCGACCTCGCCGGCAAGACCGTCACCGGCACGTTCACGGTCAGCGGCGGCCTCGTCGTCAAGGACTCGAGCGATGCGAAGACCGGCCGCATCACGGCGTCTGCGGCGGGCGCCACGGTGGAGAACGCCACGGTGATAGCGGTCAACGCCAGCGCTGGCCTGAAGATCGAGGCCGGCATCTTCGACGGCAAGGTCTCCGTCGCGGAAGGGGCGGGCACCGTGTCCATCACCGGCGGCTCGTTCAAGGCAAGCGACAATTCTACGGCGTCCACGCCTGCGGCGTTCGCGCTCGCGGCGTACCTCCCCGACGGAAAGGCGGCGGCGCTCGACGGCGACTACTACGTGCTCGTGTCCGCCGTCGCGAAGATCGGCAATGTGGGCTACGCGACGCTCCAGGCGGCGCTCGACGCGGCTGAAGACGGCGCGACGGTCGTGATCGCCAAGGACTGCACGTTCGAGGACGCCACGATCCTCAATCCGACGGAGTA
>CAVERN010000139.1:0-4182 GCA_963618095.1 bacterium
ACCGAGCCGTCGCCGAACGCGCGCGCGTAGTCCTTCCGCACGAGCGGCTCCGCGTCGGGGCGCGGCACCTGCTGCGCGAAGGTCGCGATTGCGGCGGCGGTCGCGGGGGCGGGAACGGCGGTCGCGGGGGCGACCGCCCTACCGACGGGGGACGCGGCGGTCGCGGGGGCGACCGCCCTACCGGCGGGGGGGCGAAGCGGCGCGATGAGCGCCGCGAGCCAGCGGTCGTCGAGCGGAATTGCATCCGCGTTGTTGAAGACGACGATCTCGCCATGCGCCTCGCGCACCATCGCGTTGAGAGTGCGGCCGGGACGGTACTCGCCCGCCGGACGCTCCACGAGCCTGACGTCGCCGCGCTTCGCGAGGATCTCCGTAGTGCCGTCCGTCGAGGCGTCGTTGCACACGAGGACCTCGAACGGCGGCGCGCCCCTCTGCGAAGCGATCGCGTCCAGCGTCCGGGCGATGAACGCCGCGTCGTTGCGCGTGCGCACCAGGACGGAAACCTGCGGCGCGTCACTCATCGGCCTCGCGCCTCCTCGTAGATCCTCGCCAGCTTCTCGACGAGCGCCGGCCACGTGTAGTCCTTGACCGTCTCGTAGCCGCCGGCGGCGCACGTCGCCGCCATCTCCGGCGTGAGGCGCTCGAAGGCCGAGACGAGGCCGTCCACGTCGCTCGGGTCGAAGAGCAGGCCGTTCTCGCCGTCGCGCACGAAGTCGACGATCCCTCCGACCCTGGACGCGACGAGCGGCACTCCGTGCTGCATCGCCTCCAGGGCGACGATCCCGAACGGCTCGTGCACGGAAGGCAGCACAAAGGCGTCCGCCTCGGCGAACGCGGCGTGGAACTCCGGCGAATCCGGCGCGAGGGCGGGATCGATGCGAAGGCGAGGCTCGACGCAGAGGCGGTGGGCGCCCTGGCGGATCCTGCCGCAGTACCACTCCGACGTCACGGGACCGACAAGCCGCACCTTCAGGTCGGGACGCGCCGAGAGCAGGTCGACGAGCGCGAGCTGGTTCTTCTGGTAGTCGATGCGCGAGAGGCAGAGGACGTTCCGCACCTTCCCGACGGGCGCGTGCGGGAACGTAGTCGGCGCGACCCCGTTCGGCAGGTGGCGGACGAGGCGGCCGGGATGCCTCGCCCCCAGCAGCGCCGCCTCCTCGCGCGAGCACGTCACGATCGCCGAGACGCGCGAAAGCGGGTCGAAGTGGAGCCCGCAGAGGCGGTCGACGACGCCGCCGTAGGGGATCCTGCCGCGCAGCGGCCTGAGCATGTTCGCCATCTCCTCCGCAGGCACCGCCGCCGCGCCGCCGTGAAGCGTGATGACGGACGGCGCGCCGAGCCTCTCCGCGAGACGGATCGCGCAGCACGCGAGGCGTCCGCCCGCGTGCACGTGGATGACGTCCGGCCGGTAGTCGCGCACGGCGCGGAAGAGCGCGGGCGCGTACGGGTTGCCGCCCTTCTTGTCGAGCGCGAGGCGCGCCGACGGCGTCATGGGGAAGTACGGATAGGAATAGGGGAAGGTCTCCGCCTCCCCGGTGCCCCCCGCCGGCTGCAGCGCGGACGTGCAGAAGATCCTCGCCTCGTCGCCGCGCGCGCGCTGGCAGGCGACGAGGCTGGAGACTACGGACTCCGTGCCGCCCCACTCGGCGCGGCTGTAGCGGCGGACGACGTGCGCTATCTTCATGGCCTCACCTCCCCTTCGAGCCGCGCAAGCGCGGCGTCCATCATCGAGTAGTAGTCGTAGACCCCCTTCACGCTCTCCGGGATCGGCTCCGTGGACATCACCGCCGCGAGCGAGTGGCGCTCCGTCGGGTCGAAGCCGTGCATGCCGTTCAGGGGCTTCACGCCCATGTCGGACGGCACGATCTGGACGCCGGGGCTGACGAGGAAGATGCCGTCGCCGAAGTAGCGGTCGGCGCGGTAGAGGCCGTGCCTCTTCTGCTCGTCTTCCGTGAGCCAGTGTCCGTCGTCCGCGAACGGCGCGAGCGCGGCCTCGACCTTAGCCTTCGCCTCCGGCTTCAGGTAGGTGACGCGGAAGAGCGTCGAGTCGTAGCAGCAGCCGTAGTCCGTGCCGAAGACGAGTCCCGTCGCCTCGACGGCGGACTTCAGGTCGACGGTCTTCGTGAGCGGCGTCATGCCGTGGTCGGAGAAGACGGTGAGCGACCAGTTCTTGCCCGTTGCCTTCAACGCGGCGACGAGCGACTCGACGCGGCGGCGGTACTCGGCGAGCTTCGCGTCCGTGCGGGGCGTCTCGGAGAGAAGCGCCTCGTCGTGGCGGATCGCGTCGAGGTCGGCGGCGTAGACGAAGAGGAAGCGCGCGCCGTCGCGGATCGCCGCCTCGGCGGCCGGGAAGGCGACGGCCTCGCCCTGGCGCCAGTCGGTGATGTGATACTTGACGCCGCTCCGCTCGCAGCGGTCGGCGAGGTTCTCGACGCGCTCGAGACCGCCGGGCGTGAAGAGGTTCTTCTTCTCGCCGTAGTCCATGTAGCCGAGCCTCTCCGGCGTGACGGCGTAGAGCTGGAAGTAGCCGGTGAAGCCGAGGATCTTCTTCACGAGCTTCGAGAGCTGGTTGCGCACGCGCCCCCGGCGCCAGAACGACGCGGGCTTCAGGCAGCGCATCAGCGCGGCGACGGCGCGGAACGGAGAGTCCTGCGGCGCGAAGCGGAAGAGGCTGAGGTGCCCGTGCTCGGCGGGACGCTTCCCCGAGAGGATCGTGGGGATCGCCGTGCAGGAGTAGCCGAACTGCATCTCCATCGCCCGGCGGTAGGGGAGGATATCGGCGAGATACTTCTTCGGCTCGACGATGTCCCATCCGAGCGCATCCAGAAACACGAACGCCTCGATCTCCGCTTTCATCGCATCCCCTCCGCCCCTGCATCGCGCCGCCGGAGCACGATTTCGGTGATTTCCGTAGGATTGAAGAGCCGCAGCGGGAATCCGGCCCACTGCCCCGTTCCCGGCGACAGGTACAGATAGCGTCCGGCGGCGAACTCGTACAGCCCGCGCGAGTGTCCCTCGTTCACGCCGGACACGAGCGGCCTCAGTGGCGGCGTTATCCCGCCGTGGGTGTGGCCGGAGAGCTGGAGGGCCACGTCCATCGCCGCGGAGCCGGGGGCGTCCGTCCACGGACGGTGGAACAGCAGCACCCGGAACGCGCCGTCCGGCGTCCCGGCGAAGGGCCTTCCGGCCCTGCAGATCCCGCGGGTGAACGTCGGGTCCGCCATCGCGCCCACGGCGATCGCGTCCCCGCCCCGGCGGATCGTCACCGCGCCGGACTCCTCCGGGAACGCCACCCCCCATCCCTTGATGACGGGTCCCCAGCTGTCCCATCCGCTGTACTTCTCGTGGTTGCCGGTGCATCCGACCACGCCGTCCCTGGCGCGCAGGCCCGCAAGCGGCTCCAGGTCGCGCCCCCGCCTCTCCACGCTTCCGTCCACGAAGTCTCCCGTCAGGGCCACGAGGTCCGCGCCGAGCGAGTTGACGCGGGCCACGATCCGCTCGAAGTGCCCGCGCCTCGTGGCGGAGGAGCAGTGCAGGTCGCTCATGTGCACGATCCGGTATCCGTCGAACGCCGGCGGCAGGTCGCGCCAGGCAAGCTCCACCCGGCGGACGTCCGGCACGCGCGTCCCCTCGTACATCCCCCATGCCGCCAGCGCCAGGGAGAGCGCGGCCGACAGCGCGACGGCGGCGCGCGTCGCGCGGAGCGGCACGGCGCGACCGCAGACTCGGAGCGCGCCGCGTACGATCGCCGCCGCGAGGGCGAGCGCCGTGAGAAGCGTCGCCCACGAGTACGCCACGCCATAGGCGCAGATGGCCGCCTCGGGGAGCTCCGGCACGAAGCTGTCCCCGCCGAGGAGCGAGAAGCACGCGAACTTGCCGAAGGCGAGCGCCAGGAGGCCGGCGAGGACGAGCGAGGCGCGGATGCCGAGCCTCGTCGGCCTCACGACCACCAGGAGCGAAAGCGCCCACGCCCCCGCGGCAGCCACCTGGAACATCACCCGCCAGCTCATCCGCCCGTCTCCTCCGCCTCCGTCGCGCTCATCGCGCGAGCTCCGCTCCGAGTCACTTCCGCGTCACCGTCTGGCCGGCCTTGGAGTCCTTTACGAGCCAGCCCTGCGCGGCGAGCGCGTCGCGCAGACGGTCGCTCTCCGCCCAGTTCTTCGCCGCGCGCGCCGCCGCGCG
>CAVERN010000140.1:0-4041 GCA_963618095.1 bacterium
GCCCCCGCCCACCTCGGCAACTTGCCGAGGTGCCCGACCCTTCACCTCGGCAACTTGCCGAGGTGGATCCGCCTTCTTCGCCTTCATCTTCGCCATACCACCCCCCTCTTTTCGCTCCTCCCTGCCCATCACAGGGAAACCAGCCTCCCGACGCGGCGCGGCGCCCTCGGAGCGAACTCCACGCCCTGCGTCAGACCCTTGTTCCCCGCAACCGCGAGGCACATCGTCGCCGCGTCTCCGTAGTCGTGCCGGTGCGTCTCGCCCCCCGTCCACTCGTACCTCCACCGTCCGTCCGACGCCAGCTCCTTCTTCCGCAGCTGCTCCGCCGACACCTGCAGGGCGAAGTCGTCATGGCGCACGTCCTCCGCGCCCCCGAACAGCGACAGCCCGCCAGGTGTCCCGATCTCGCCCAGCCACGCCCTCTGCATCGTCTCGCGCCAGAAGTCCGCGTTGAAGTTCGTCCACCTCTGCCGCTCCCCGTCGCGATTCACGTCCCCGCACTCCACCGTCTCGTTGATCGGATTGCGGATCTTCGACCGCACGAAGGGATTCCACGTCCGCCCGGCCTTGCCGACCATCGGCACCACCTCGAACGGCAGCCCCAGATCCTTCGCGCTGCGCCTCAGCCTCTGCACGGGCTCGAACCCGTCGCCGCCCCCGTCTATCGCCCACGCGTCGAGCCTGATCCCCCGGCTCTGGCACTCCGCCTTCAGCTTCGCCGCCAGCACGACAAGCTGCTCGTACATCCCCGCGCGATACTCCGCCTCCGTCATCCGCTCCTTGTGCAGGCTCGTCCCGTGCACTCCGTACCATATCACCGTCGCCGTCGCCACGCGGTCGAACGTGACCATGGCCGACGAATAGCCGTACGCGGGGTTCAGGTCGGTCGCGCAGACCGTCATCACGCTCTCCGGCGGGACGAAGTACGGCTGCCAGTCCCTGCGCGTGCGCGACACCACCACGCCAGGACGCAGGACGAACACCATCTGCCGCCGCATCGGCTGCATCTGGAACTCGCTCATGAACTGCTCCTCGCCGTTGAAGTAGAGATTCATCGCATGCTGGACGCCAGACAGCTCCAGCCTGCGGTCGTAGTTGTCGGGGTTCAGCACCTTCGCGCCCCGGTCCATCAGGTCGCGGTACTTGCGGTAGAAGCGGTTGCACGCCGTGTGCGCGTCCCGCCCCTGTATCACCTCGTGGCGCAGTATCGAGCGGTACTCCTCCCAGAGCGTGTCCTTCGTCTCGGGCCATGCCTCGACCATGCGGAACGTCGAGGTGTACCAGTTGTCCTTCGCCGCGAAGGTCTCCGACAGGTCGTCCGGCTCGATTGGCGTGGACGTCATCAGCGCGGCTATCCTCCTGCGATGCCCGCCGAGGTTCAGAAAGTTCTTCTCGACGTTCAGCACAGCCTCCCGCACCCGGTCGGGCGACTTCGCCAGATCCTCGTCCTGCAGATCGTCGAATATCACGAGGTCGGGGCGCAGCGACCCGCGCACCTTGCCGCGCGCGTTCGCCTTGAAGCCCACGGCGTTTATCACCCCCCCGGACGAGGCCGCCCCCCTCACCGTCGGCAGCACCATCTCGCTCGCGTTCACGTGGATGTCGCACGGCTCCCCGTCCACCGTCAGCGACTTCGCCCGCTGCGTCTTGCCCTCCAGCCGGCGGATCGGCACGGCAATCTCCGGGAAGTCCTCCGCGAACGCCTCGCCCCTCTCGAACAGCGCGAACACGTCCCGTATCAGGCTCGACGCGTTCCCCCCCGCCGCGCACACGGCCACCACGTACTTGCGGTAGCCGTAGGCGAGCGAGTACGCGATCCCGCCCTTCACGAAGCTCGTCTTTCCGTGCCCCCTCGGCATCCGGATGTGATACCACCGCGACGAGGTCACGGCGGCCTGGATCGTCTCGATGATGCCGTACATCGACCGCGACGGCCTCGACTCCAGGAAGCCGCCCTCGCCCATGCAGTAGGTCTCGAGGAACTTCACCAGCGACCGCTCGCAACGCGCACGGCGACGCGGATTCGCCACCGGCGGGATCTCGACCTCGTTCGCCCGGGCTCGATGCGCTCGGACGCGCTCCGCCACGCTCTTCGCGTCGCCGCGGCTCTCCCTGCGCTTCGCCTCCTTCAGCTTCCACACGCCCCGGCCCGCCGCCGCCGCCCGAATCTCCTCGGGCAGCATGTCGCGCCTCAGCAGCCCCCGGATCTCGAGCCGCGACAGGCCCTGCGCCGCAAGAGCCTCGACCTTCGCTATGTCCGCGACCGCCATCTACCCCCGCTTCCCCCGCTTCCTCCGACCCCCCTTGCGCCATCTCTCCGACAGGATCTTCGGCGCGCAGTTGTTCCACGATACGTGGTGGTGGATCCGCCAGTGCTGATGCTCCGCCCCCGCCTTGCCCCCGTGCAGCATCGACACCTTCACGCACGACGGGGCCGCCATCACGGAGTAGAAGGACTTCTGGTACGTCCCGAACTCCAGATACATGTCGGTCAGGCCGCCCGCGCTCTGCTGCGTCGCCGCCTGCACCACGCTCACGCTCGTCAGCGTCAGCACGAGCCGCCCCCTCAGATTCGCCAGCACGTAGGTGTTCACGTCGTCGTTCATCGTCCCCACGAACAGATACGGCCTGTCCGTCGCGAAGAAATACACGTTCATCGCCTTGCGGAGGAGCGGATTCTGAGCGGCCGTGGACTTCCACCCCCCGACGTAATCACCCGCCTGCGCCATGCACACGACGTCCGCCCTCGACGCGTCGAGGAAGTCCACCATCGCCGAAAACACCCCGTCGAGGTCGCCGCACCTCGCAGCCGGCAGCGCCTCCCCCTCGATCCACCGAAAGTAGAAGCCACTGTAGTCGTCGTCCAGCACGCAGAAGTGGCGAACCTTCAGCCGCCTCGCGAAGTCCCACACCGCGTTGCGGGCGTAGACCACGCTGTTCAAGATGTTCTGGTTCGAGTAGGAGTCCGTCTTCGCCGCCCACGCCGCCTTGTCGAACACCAGCACCCTGTCCTCGCCGAAGTTCTCCCTGTACCGCCCGACCTGCCCGTCGAGGTCGTCTACGACGACGTAGACGCGCCCCGTGTAGCCGCCATTCCTGAGCGCCCCCTCGCTCTTCACCCTGTCAGCCCTGCCGTGCGACAGGATGAACACGCAGAAGTCGTCACGCATCATCGCCCGCCCCCTTCTCCCCCCACGGCCTTCTCGCGGAACGCATCCATCCTCTCCGACACGAGCACGAACCCATTCCGTATCGCGTCCTCGAAGTCGATCACCACGAGCGCGGAACGCTCCATCAGCCGCTGCACCTTCTCGTCCGCGTGGGCGTAGTACTCGGCGATGTTGCGGAAGTCGAACACCACGTGCCTCATCGCCGCAGTCCTCAGAAACGCCTTGACGTTCCGAGGAACGTCGGCCGCCTCGACCTCCCGTATCAGCTCGTCGGCCTTCTCCGTGTCGCACAGCTCGTCGAGCGCCGGATTCTCGCCCGTGACGTTGTAGTGCGGCGCCTCCACCTTCGACGAGTACTCCAGTCCGCCCCCGTCCCCGGGCTCGCCCTCGACCTCCGCGATCAGCGCGTCAAGCCCCCCTCCAAGCCCTCGCAGCTCCTCCGGCGCGTACTGCTCGAGCAGCTTCTCGACGTCCCACTCGCCCCGCTGGAGATTGTCCTGGAGGAGGAACTCGCGCACCTCCTCCGGCGTGTACTCGTCCAGCCGCCTCACGTAGTCGGCGGGAACGACCCGCACCCCATTCGCCAGCAGGGCGCGAAGGCGCTTGTTCCCGCACTTCACCGTCCCGTCCCCCTCCACCAGCAGGGGGCGCGTCCGCAGAAATCCGTGGAGCCGCAGCATCGAATCCCGCAGCTTCCCGAACTCGTCCTCCGTCACCGTCTGCGGATTGTCGGGGTTCTCCCGCAGATCCGAGAGAAGCACCCGCCTCTCGCCCTCCGCCATGGCGATTCCGCCATTGTCCCCCGCTTCCACCGCCGGCAGATCCGCCAGCCCGTCCCTCGTCCTCTTCGCCGCCATACCCCCCCCTTGCC
>CAVERN010000141.1:0-3974 GCA_963618095.1 bacterium
CTGCCGAAGGGCGTGGAGGGCGATCCCTGGACGCTCGACGACGCGGCGCGCGTCGAGACCGCGACGCGCGCGCGCTGGTGTCTCAACGGGCTCTGGGGGCTGCGTCCCGCGCTGGCGGACGACGCGTCCGGCGCGGTGCCGGACGCGCAGGACCGCTGGGGCTGGGGGCGCATCCCCGGGATGCTCGGGCCGGAGAGGCAGACGCAGCAGCGCGTGGTCCTGTCGGGCGCGTTCGCGAAGGCGGGGCTGAAGCCGAACGTCGGCGACGTCGCCTGGTACCGGCGCGACTTCACGATGCCGCGCGAGACGGCGGGCCGCCGCGTCGTCCTCACGTTCACGATGCTCAACACGCGCGCGGCCGTCTACGTGGACGGGCGCGAGGCGGCGAGAGTCCTCTTCCCCGGCGGCGAGGCGGACATCACGCCGTTCGTGAAGCCGGGCGAGCGCCAGAGCCTCGCGCTCTTCGTCACGGCGCATCCGCTCGACGCGGAGGTGCTCAGCTTCGACGGGCCCGGGTGCGCGAACCTCGTGGCGAGCACCGTGCGCCAGCGCGGCGTGACGGGCGACGTCTATCTCGACGCCTGTCCGGCGGGCGCGCGCGTGGCGGACGGCACGGTCGAGTGCGACGCGGCGCGCGGGCGCGCGACGTTCGTCGCCGAGTGCGAGGGCGTGAAGCCGGGCGCGGCGTACACGCTCGTCGCGCGCGTGGGGGGCCGGGCGTTCACGGGGCGGAACCTGAAACCCGGCGCCGGGGGGCGGATCGCGTTCACGGCCGACTGGCCGGACGCGCCGCGCTGGGACGCGCACACGCCGCAGAACCTGCTCACGTGCGCGCTCGAGCTGCGCGACGCGAAGGGCGCGCTGATCGACGCCGCGCTGCCGTTCCGCTTCGGCTTCCGCGACGTCCGCGTCGAGGGGCGGGACCTGAAGCTTAACGGGACGCCGATCCATCTGCGCGTCTACTACGACCGCACAATCAACGGCGGAGCCTCGCCCGTCTCGAAGGAGGCGTGCCGGACGCTCTGCCGGCGGATCCGGAGCGAGGGGTTCAACGCGCTCGTCTCGAGCAACTACAACTTCTCGCCCGGCGCGGTGGGCTACCTGGACGGGCTGCTGGAGGCGTGCGACGAGGCGGGCGTGCTCTTCGCGTTCACGCTGCCGCACATCCGCGACTTCGACTTCCGGCTCGAGCGGCCCGAGGTCCAGGCGAGCTACCGGGCGCTCGCGCGCTGGTGCATCCGCCGAGTCCGGAACCATCCGAGCGTGGTCGCCTACGCGATGAACCACAACGCGACGGGCTACGCCGGCGACCTGAACCCGCTGCGCATCGACGGCAGGCACGCGCTCTCGGCGGACACGAACGTCTGCCCGAGGGCGGCGCTTCCGCCGCTGTCCGCCGGGGCGGGGCCGGAGCTTCCGGCGAAGAGGAGGACGCCGCGTCCGCCGCGCACGATGGAGGTGACGTTCGACTACCGGGCGCAGGCGCGGCGGGCGGCGGCGATCGCGCGGGAGCTGGACGGGACGCGGCCGGTCTACCACCACGAGTCCGGAAACCTCGGCGACTTCCACACGGTGAACATCTACCTCGACTGGGCGCCGGTGCAGGAGCGCAGCGACTGGCTGGAGCACTGGAGCGCGGAGGGGGTGAAGCCGCTCTTCTTCGTGGAGTGGGGCATGCCGCACATCGCGAGCTGGTCGAGCTACCGCAGCGGCGGCATCTGGCGCCTGAAGAACTACCAGAGCCTCTGGGCGTGGGAGTGCGCGGCGGCGTTCCGCGGCGACGCGGCGTACGAACTCGACTCGGAGGCGACGCGGAAGGCGCTCGACCACGAGGAGGCGCTCTGGGCGAAGGGCGAGCCCATGAAGTGGCGGACGCTCTGCCAGCCGCTCTACGCGCTCACGAACAACTTCCACGCCGTGCAGGCGCTCTACATGGCCGACAACTGGCGCAGCCACCGCGCCTGGGGAATCACGGCGATGCAGGCCTGGGACCCGGAGTGCCTGCACGCGCGGATCTGCGAGAACGTGAAGCGCAAGAACCCCGCGCGCTGGCGGAACCTGAAGCAGCCCGGCATCGTGCCGGACTTCTGGCGGTCGCGCGACTGGGACACGGGGGCCGGCGACGACTCTGAGTTTGCGCGCACGGTCGTCGGCGAGACGCTCTACCGCTGGAACCGCGAGGACTGCGCGTTCATCGGCGGGGCGGACGTCTTCACGGACAAGAGCCACCATGCGCGGCCGGGCGAGACGATGCGGAAGAGGCTCGTGATCCTGAACGACCGGCGCACGGAGCAGGAGGTGACGTGGGCGTGGCGGCTCTGCGCGGCGGACGGGACGCCTGTCGCGGCGAAGGGGGCGTCTGGGACGGGGCGCGTCGCGGTGGCCCCGGGCGGACGCGCCGACGTGCCGTTCGCGTTCGTCCTGCCGCGCGAGGCGGGGCGCTTCGAGATCCAGGCGGCGTTCCAGTTCGAGGGCGGCGAGCGCCAGCGCGATTCGTTCGAGGTCGAGGCGTTCGCGCCGGCGCCGAGGGCGAAGGTCTCGGGCCTCGTGCTGTACGACGCGCCGGACGGCCTGACGGCGAAGCTCTTCGCCCGGCTCGGCATCGCGGCGACGCGCGGGCGGAAGGGCGCCGCGCTTCCGAAGGCTGCGCGGCTCGTCGTCGGACGCGGCGCCCTCACGCGGGCGCTCTTCGATTCGGTCGTGAAGCCGCACGTGCGCGGCGGCGGCCGGGCGCTCGTCTTCGAGCAGGACAAGGAGACGCTGGAGGCGATGGGGTTCCGAGTGCAGAACTACGGGCTGCGCAACGCCTTCGTGCGGGCGCGCGAGCCGGGACTCGGGCTGACGGACGCGATGCTTCGCGACTGGAACGGCGAGGCGACGCTGCTGCCGCCTTATCTGCCGAACCTTGCGGCGGACGAGACGGAGTATCCGCAGGAGACGTGGGCGGGCTTCCGCAACCTGCGCGTCTGGCGCTGCGGCACGCGCGGCAGCGTGGCGAGCGTCCTGCCCGAGAAGCCGTCCAGCGGCGACTGGCGCGCGCTCGTGGACGGCGCGTTCGACCTGCAATATGCGCCGCTTCTCGACTGGCGCTTCGGCGGCGGGCGCGTGACATTCTGCCAGCTCGACGTCACGGGGCGCACGGCTGCGGACCCGGTGGCGGACGACCTCGTGAACCGGCTTGTGGCGCGGCTGGCGGGGCCTGTTCCCGGATCGACGCCGGTCTGCGCGCTCGGGGCGAAGGCGCATGACGTGGCGAAGGCGTATGGACTGCGGGTCGACGCGAACGCGAAGGGAGCCGCCGCCGCTGGCGGATGCTTCCTGGTGACGTCCGGCGCGGAGAGGCCGGCTGACTTCGCCGAGCGGATCGCGGCGGGCGGTCGTGCGCTTCTGCTCGGCCTGGCGGCGGAGGAGGTCGCGAAGTGGAGCCCCGTGCCGTTGGCGGTCGCGGCGACGAACCGCTGCCACGCGAGCCGCATCGAGGCGCCGCCGCCGGAGCTGGACGGGCTTTCGAACGGCGACTGGGCCTGGCATGGCGCGCTCGACTTCCCGGCGTTCGCGGAGCCGGCGGAAGACGGCAACTCGGCGCTGCGCGTGGTGCGGCACGGGAAGGGGACGCTCGTGTTCTGGCAGGTCCCGCCGTGGGCGATCGACGAGACGGCGCGGCCTTATCTGCGCGTCTCGAAGCGGCGCGCGAACGCGATGCTCGGGCGACTGATGGGCAATCTCGGCTTTTGCTCTGACGCGGACGAGGTTCGCTACGGCGACGTGCCCGTCGCCGAAGACGACCCCTACCGCTACTGGCGTTGGTGAAGCGCTGCGCTTTTGGCGTGCGATTATGGTATACTGCTGCAAAAAAAAAGGACAAGACAACATGGCAAATCACATTGGCTCGCGGCTGGCGGCGGCGCTGGCGGTCTTCTGCGGCGTCTGCGGCTGCGCTTCGAGGAACGGCGGGGATGACGCGGCGGCGGAGT
>CAVERN010000142.1:0-3948 GCA_963618095.1 bacterium
CGACGCGCATCCGCAGCGAGGGCTATGGCAATTTCGACTGGTGGCTCGACCGCCTGCTGCGCAACCGCAACCAGATCGCCGACTCGAACGGCGAGATCGACGTGGTGATGCTCGGCGACTCGATCACGCACAACTGGGAGCGCGAGGGCAGGGGCGCGGAGTCGCTCGCCGAGCTGCGCAAGACCTACACCGTGCTCGACGCCGGCTATTCGGGCGACCGCACGGAGCACCTTCTCTGGCGCGTCCGCAACGGCGAGCTCGACGGCTACAGGGCGAAGGCCGTCACGCTCATGATCGGCACGAACAACACCTGGCACCGCAAGGACAGCCCGGACCAGATCGTCGCGGGCATCAGGGAGATCCTCGACGTCGTCGCGCAGAAGCAGCCGCAGGCGAAGGTGGTCCTCATGCCGATCTTCCCGTTCGGCGCGAGCGACAAGGACGAGAAGCGCGTCAACAACGAGGCCGTGAACGCGCAGATCAAGGCGTTCGCCGACGGCGAGAGGGTCGTCTGGCTCGACTTCAACGCGAAGTTCCTCGACGAGAAGGGCGACAACGTGAAGTGGATGCCAGACCACTGCCATCCGAACGCGGCGGGCTACAAGGAGATCTGGCTCCCGGCCCTGCTGCCCCACCTCAGGGCGATCTGCGGGAAGTGACGATGGCGGAGGACGTGAAGGGGTGCTGCCTCACCATCGCCGGAAGCGACTCCGGCGGGAACGCGGGCGTGCAGGCGGACCTCCGCGCCTTCCACTCGTACGGGCTGCACGGCTGCACCGTGTTCGCCGCCCTGACCGCGCAGAACCCGATGGGGGTGTCGGCGGTGCACGGCGTCCCCGCGGACTTCGTGGCGGCGCAGCTTGACGCGGTCCTCGGGGTCTACGCGATCTCCGCGCTCAAGACGGGCATGCTCGCCGCGCCGGACGCCATCGAGGCGATCGCGGAGAGGATCGCCGCCCGTCCCGAGATAAGGAAGGTGATCGACCCGGTGATGGTGGCGACGAGCGGCGCGCGGCTGATCGACGACGCCGCGCTGGGGGCGATGAGGGAGCGCCTGCTGCCGCTCGCGACCGTCATCACCCCGAACATCCCGGAGGCGGAGGTCCTCTCGGGCATGCGGATCGCCAGCCGCGCCGACGTCCACGAGGCGGCGAGGCGGATGCACGGCGCGTACGGGTGCGCGGTGCTCGTGAAGGGCGGCCACGCGGTCGGCGACCTGGCCGCGGCGGAGGACACGCTGTACGACGGCGAAGAATTCTTCCCGGTCACCATGCCGTGGATAGACTCCCCCGCTTCGACCCACGGCACGGGCTGCTCGCTTGCGGCGGCGCTTGCCGCCGAGCTTGCGCTCGGGCGCGACCTGCGCGCGGCGGTGGCCGGCGCCAAGGGGTATGTCCACCAGGCGATCGCGAACTCGTACTACGTAGGCAGGGGCTGCGGCGTGCTCGGCTTCGTCCCCGCCTCACTTCGGGCTTGAGGACAGCACCTCGCATCCGTCCCGCGTGATGAGCACGAGGTCCTCGATGCGGATGCCGAACTCGCCCTCGATGTAGACTCCGGGCTCGACCGTGACGAGCATCCCGGGCCTGAGGACGTCCTTCGACTTCGACGATGCGACCGGGCGCTCGTGTATCTCAAGCCCGACCCCGTGCCCGAGCGCATGGCCGAAGCGCCTGCCGTGCCCGGCCTTCCGTATCGTGCTCCGCGCCGCGGCGTCGAGCTCGCGCCCCGTGATTCCGGGCCGCGCCTGGGCGATGGCGGCGAGGTTCGCCTTCAGGACGAGGTCGTACACCTCGCCGTACTTCCCCGCGAGCTCCCACTTCGGATGCGGCCTGACGCACCGCGTCATGTCCGAGCAGTAGCCGTCCAGCCTCACGCCCATGTCCACGAGCAGCGGAGCGCGCCCGTCCCACACGGTCTCGTCCGGCACGTGGTGGCATTCCGCGGCGTTCCCGCCCACGCACACGATCGTCTCGAACGCCTCGCCGTCCCCGAGCGCGTTCATCCTGGCGCGGATAATCCGCTGCATGTCCTTCTCGGTCATCCCGCGCCGGAACTCCATGGAGGACTCCCGCCAGATGCGGTCGTTGAGCGCTTCGGCGGCGGCGAGGCGCGCGATCTCCGACGGCGTCTTCACGGCGCGGAGCCTGAGCAGTCGCTCGCCAACGTCCACGAGCGCCGCCCGGCGGAATGCCCTGCCGAGGGAGATGTACTCGGACGCCCGGATGCCGCCTTCGTAGCCGAGCCTGAATGCGCCTCGCGGAAGCCGGCTCGTCAGCTCCTGGCGGAGCCGGCGCGCGTCGCGCACCTGGACCCACGGCGCTTCGCGCCTGGCGGCGGGGATGTATCTGAAGTCGGTGTAGAATACGGCGGGGCCGTCCGCCTGGACGACGAGCCATCCGTTGTCGCATCCAAATCCGATCAGGCCCTTCAGGTTGGCCTCGTCCCGCACTATCGCGGCGGAGACGTCCCGCCGGCGCAGGGCGTCGGCGAAGGAGCGGAGCCGTTCCGCGAATGGGTTTTCCTCTTTCTTTCTCATGCTCATGCCCGTGGATGGTATCTGCGGTGTATCTCGCCGAGCCTCGACTCGTCGACGTGCGTGTACACCTGCGTCGTAGAGATCGATGCGTGGCCGAGCATCTCCTGTATGGCGCGGATGTCCGCCCCGTGCGCGAGGAGGTGCGACGCGAAGCAGTGCCGGAGCACGTGCGGGGAGACGCACTTCGCGTCGATCCCGGCGGCGGCCGCGCGCTGCTTCAGCATCTTGAACACGCCCATGCGAGTGAATCTCCTGCCGAGGCGCGTCACGAACAGATGCCTCTCCGAGGCGTTCCCGCGCACGAGGGCGCCTCGCGCGGAGGCCAGGTACCGAGAGACGGCCTCGCCGCCGGCGTGCCCGAGGGGGATGATCCTGTCCTTCGAGCCCTTGCCGGTGCAGCGGATGAAGTCCGCCCCTTCCGCTATGGCGTCCAGGGGCAGGTCGCAGAGCTCGCTCACGCGGAGCCCGCACCCGTACAGGAGCTCGAGCATCGCCCGGTCGCGGACGTCCCGCGCCTCCTTCCCGGAGACCGACTCGACGAGACGGCGCATCACGTCCTCCGAAAGCGTCTTCGGGAGAGCAAGTCCCTTCTTTGGGGCGTCGAACCCCTCCGTGGGGTCGGCGGGGACGAGGCGCATCTCCTTGAGGTGGGCGAAGAACTCGCGCACGGAGACGAATGCGCGGGCGCGGGAGGACGGCTTCATTCCCTCGCGGAGGAGAGCGTCCAGGTGCGCCGCGACGTCCTCTCTGGTCACGTCCGCCGCGGCGCGCCGGCCCCGGGCGGCCATCTGGCGGACGAATGCGCGGACGTCCCGGACGTACGCCTCCTGCGTGTTCTCCGATAGCCCGCGCTCAAGCGACAGCGAGGCGGCGAACGAGTCTACGGCTTCGTCGAAGCCGCGGCACGACACGCCGCCCCGCGCCGTTCCCATGGTCAGCAGCGTCCCTTGGACTTCAGGAAGTTGAACGACTCCCTGATCGCCATGAGGGAGTCGTCGTGGCGCTCGCACTCGACCACGTACCACTTCACGCCGTCGGCGTCCGTGACGGGGAAGAGCCTGTCCCACTCCACGCCCTTGGCGCCGGGCCTGCCGGGCTGGCCGAGGATCGCGTCGAACTCCTTCACGCCCTTGCCCATGCCGTTCTCCTTCGCGTGCAGGGTCGGCGAGCGGTGCGGATACTTCGCGTACGTCTCGCAGGGGTCCACGCCCGCGCAGGTCGTCCAGCCGACGTCCTGCTCGATGCAGACCGCCTTGTCGGTGTTCGAGAAGAAGTAGTCCCAGAACGACGTGCCGTCCGTCATCTTCACGCCGTGCTCCCACGTGTGGTTGTGGAGGCCGATGCGGCAGCCGAGCTTCGCGGCGTCGGCGGCGGCCTTGTTGTAGAACTCGGCGAGCTTCTTCGTGAAC
>CAVERN010000143.1:0-3948 GCA_963618095.1 bacterium
TCCGTCCGGAGGCGACGGGCTACGGCGACGTCTACTTCGCGGAGAACATGCTCGCCGTCAATGGCGACACGCTTGCGGGCAAGGTCTGCGCGGTCTCCGGCTCCGGCAACGTCGCCTCCTTCGCGGCGCAGAAGCTCGTTCGCCTTGGCGCGAAGGTGGTCACGCTCTCCGACCGCTCCGGCACGCTCTACGTGGCCGACGGCTACACGGAGTCGCTCATAGACGAGGTGATCGAGCTCAAGACCGTCAAGCGCGGCGAGCTTTCCGAGCTCGCCTCCGCCGGCAAGTTCTTCGCCGGAGCGAACCCGTGGCAGATCGCCGACAGGCTCGACTGCGCGTTCCCGTGCTCGAGGCAGAACGAGCTGAACGGGCAGGACGCCGAGTACCTCGTCAAGCACGGCGTCAGGCTCGTCGGCGAAGGCGCGAACATGCCGTCCACCCCCGACGCCGTCGAGGCGTTCCTCGCCGCGAAGGTGCTCTTCTCGCCCGGCAAGGCCTCGAACGCCGGCGGCGTCGCGACCTCCGGCCTCGAGATGAGCCAGAACTCCGAGCGCCTGAGCTGGACCTCCGAGGAGGTCGACGCGAAGCTCAAGGGCATCATGAAGGCCATCCACGACAACGCGTACGAGGCGGCGGCGAAGTACGGAATGAAGGGCAACTACGTGGCCGGCGCGAACATCGCCGGGTTCACGAAGGTCGCGGATGCGATGCTCGCGCAGGGCATCGCGTAGGCGAGAGCAAGAGGAACTCGGCTCGTCGCTCCTTTTGCCCCATTGTGGTATACTATGCGGCAAAAGGGGGACGAGTATGATGGAAGCCGAAGAGACCGTAGATGCCGCGGAGGCCGTCGAGGCGGATGGCGGCGACGCGCAGATCAACGACACGGACATCGTGTTTGACTGTCCGCACTGCGGGCACAACCTCTGCATAGACTACCGGGGGGCCGGTCTTCAGATCGCCTGCTCGGAGTGCGGCGAGGCCGTGCTCGTGCCGATCCCGGACGGGATGAAGATCGACGATCTTGATCTCGATCCGGGCGAGATCCTGAAGCAGCTCTTCGCGACGAGGCGCAATCTCCAGCGGGCCGAGGCTCGGGCGGAGGCGCTCGAGGCGAGGCTTGCCGAGGTGGCGGAGATGGTGGAGGGCGTGCGGGAGGCGCTGCGGGCGAACGCATGAGCGCTCTGTCGGCAAAGTCCATCTTCGTGAACGCGCTGACGATGTCGCGCGTCCCGCTCATCTTCGCGTATCTGGCGCTGGCCATCGCCGGGCACTTCGGCGACTCCGTGCTGCTGCCGGCGCTCGCCTGCGTGGCGGGGGCGGCCGCCGGGCTTACGGACCTCTTCGACGGGATGCTCGCCAGGAGGTGGGGGGTGGTGTCCGACTTCGGCAAGATGGCCGATCCGCTGATGGACAAGGTCTACTTCATAGTCGCGTTCCCGTCCCTCGCGTGGCTCGCCGCGGTACAGGGGGAGTCCATGCCGCACGCGGTCTCGCTCCTTCTGTTCACGGTGCTGTGGATACTGCGCGACCAGTGGGTCACGTTCCTCCGCGCGGTGGCGTCGCTGTACCGCGCGGACGTGGCGGCTATGTGGCTCGGGAAGGTCCGCACCGCGCTTTCCTTCCCGTGCGCCGGGTTCGTGTACTTCTACCTGGCGTTCCACCGCTTCTGGCCGGAGTGGGCCTCTCGCGGGGGGCTGTGCGCCTGCTTCGCGGTGGAGGCGTTCCTGATGGCCATCAACGTGTGCTCCTTCGTCGTCTACACGAGGTCGTACCTGCCGTACGTGCGGCGGGCGATGGGGCGGGAGCAGTAGGAGCGTTCCGGGATGGAGATGAAGCCACCGATGGGCAGGGCGCCGTCGGGCGATCTGGCGCGACAGACGGCCGAGGCGGTGACGAGGCGATACGAGCGCGACGCGAGCGCGCGCAGGGCCATGAAGCGGCGCGCGAACGTCTCCGGATGCCTGGCGTGGATCGTGGCCGGGCTGGTCGCCCTGGCGGCGGGGACGTATTTCGCGTGCCACTACTTCGGCGTGGACCCGCTGACGCTCCCGGACCTCGCGCGGGAGCGGATCGACCAGGCCAGGCGCGCCCGGCGCTTCGCGAAGATCGAGGAGGTGTTCCGCTCCGCGCCTCTGCGCGAGTGGCGCGACGCCCCGCAGGAGATCCGTCCCAGGAACGTGCCGACCAACACCGTCTACCACGCGATGATGCCGGACGCTGCGGAGGGGCGGGTCCTGATAGAGCTGACCGCGCGCCGCGGCGGCGGGATGAGCGCGGTGCGCCTGCATCCGGCCCGCGCCCCTGAGGACTTCGACGTCGAGCGCTTCCGCGACATGGCGTCCAGGTCGCCCTATCTCATATCCGCGGGCGGCGACGTGTATTTCTGCAGCAGCGGGCAGGCCTCCTCTGGCAGCCCCCGCCGGCCGTCCATGGAGTCGTTCCGCCAGTCGCTGCTCTCGGCGAGGCGGTAGCGGGCTGGCCAAGTTCGCTGGGCGAACTTGAGCAAACCGCGTGAGGGGCGCGGCTGCGCCTGGAGGATTAGGGGCGCGGAGAAGAGATTCTTCTGAATTTGGTTGAGAACGGCGTTTTGTCGTATGATGATTTTGAGAAGGTGCGCTGGAGGTGGGATGAGATTGATGGTTTGGGGCTTAACGCGGCTCGCCATATTTATCAGAAGATGAGCTTTGAGAGCCTGAACGATTCGAGCGATTTGCTGACGTATGTTCGAAATGCGCGGCGAGAAGCGATGAGTTCGCCTTATGGCTATGCGATGAAGAAGTAAGCGGCGAAGTTGTAGAGTCGTGGCGAGTTGGGGAGAAGAGACGAAAACGACCTAAGGGACGAAAAAGGACAGAAGAGACCCAAGGGACAAGGGACGAAAGCGACACAAGGGACGAAAGCGACACAAGGGACACAAAGGACAAAAGGGACTGAAGGGACAAGGGACAAAAGCGACAAAGCGACCCAAGCGACAAGAGACAACAGCGACAAAGAGACAAGAAAGGAATCGGGAAATGAAAATTCGCAGAAGATCAATCTCACAGAGGCGGAGCGCGGCAACTGGCGCGTCGCTGTGGTCTCTTGAGTCACTTTGGTCTTTTCCGTCTCTTCCGTCTCTTTCCCCCGCTGAAAGGAGCGCCGCCTGATGGCCGAGATGCCGAAGATCATTCTGCCGCATGGCGGCTACAAGAACCTGATCGCCTACAAGAAGAGCGAGGCGATCTACCAGGGCACAGTCGTGTTCTGCCGCCGCTTTCTTCCCGTCCACGGAGACCGCACCGTCGATCAGATGACGCAGGCGGCGCGGAGCTGCAAGCAGAACATCGCCGAGGGCAGCGCGGCATCTGGCACCTCGCGCGAGACCGAGATCAAGTTGACCAATGTCGCCCGCGCGACGCTTGACGAGCTTCTCGAAGACTATCTCGACTACCTGAAGGCGCATCAGGCGATGGAATGGACGGCGACCGACGCGCGCAAGATTCGCGCCCGCGAGCTTGCGAAGGAACACGCCGACTGGGACTACTGGGCGCCGATTTTCGAAAGCCGCGACGAGGTGGTCGTCGCGAACCTGATGATCGTGATCATCTACCAGACGCGCTATCTGCTCGACAAGATGATCGCCGCGCAGGAAGAGGACTTCAAGCGCAACGGCGGCATTCGCGAGCGCATGCACGCCGCGCGAACCGCCGCGCGCGCCGAAGACTGGGACAAGTCGATCTTCAGTCGCCTCGACGGCGCGGCCTCGGCGCAAGAACTTGCCGCGCGCGCCGAGGAGATCAAGAAGAAAATCGACCAGACGGTCTGGGGCATCAGAAAGAAAAGAGGTTGGCTATGAGTCGCTTTTGTCGCTTCTGTCTCTTGGGTCTTTTGAGTCTCTTTGGTCTCTTCCCCCTTCGCGCCGACCTCGTTCACGTCGTCGAGCAGAGCGAGGTCGAGGGCGAGACCGCG
>CAVERN010000144.1:0-3948 GCA_963618095.1 bacterium
GCCTATGCCCAGACGCCTGGAAGTGCTCCCCTCGCGGCTCATGTGCTTGTCGATCCTCCGCCTGCGGGCCCCTGCGAGCGCCCTCTACCTGTACGTGGTGGGGTCCGAGTCTGGCCCGAACGGCGACATCTCCCTCAGACCCCTTATTATCGGAGGGAGCCTGTCCAGCACGTACTCCACCTCCTGCATGGTGTTGTACCGCGACAGGGAGAAGCGCACGCTTCCGTGGACCGCTATGAAGGGCACGCCCATGGCGCGGATCACGTGGCTCGGGTCGAGCGACCCGGAGGCGCACGCGCTGCCCGTGGAGATGCAGATCCCGGCGTCCGAGAGCCGGTAGGCTATCGCCTCGCCCTCGATGTACTCGAAGGACACGTTGAGCGTGTTGTGGAGCCGATGGGCGACGTCCCCGTTCACGCGCACGTTCGGGCAGGAGGCGAGTATGCCCGCCTCGAGCCTGTCGCGCATCCTGCCGATCTCGCGGGCCTCCGCCTCCATGTTCGCCGAGGCGAGCTCGCAGGCCTTGCCGAGGCCCACGATGTAGGGCACGTTCTCCGTGCCGGCCCGGCGCCCGCCCTCCTGGTGCCCGCCGAGCAGGAAGGGCCTGAGCTTCGTCCCCTTGCGCACGTAGAGCACGCCGATGCCCTTCGGGGCGTGGAACTTGTGGCCGGAGATCGAGAGCATGTCCACCGGCACCCGGCTCACGTCGATCGGGAGCTTGCCCGCGACCTGCACGGCGTCGGTGTGCATCGTCGCGCCGTGCTCCTTGGCGATCTCGGCGATCTCGGCGATCGGGAATACGGTGCCGGTCTCGTTGTTCGCCCACATCGCCGAGACGAGCGCGTTCTTCGTGCCCCTGAGCTCGTCGCGCAGCCGGTCGAGGTCGATCTGCCCCACGCCGTCCACGGGAAGCTCCACCTCCTCGAAGCCCGCCGCCTTCAGCCGCCTTGCGGGCTGCAGCACGGCCGGGTGCTCCACGGCCGTCGTCACGATCTTCATCCCGGCGCCGTGCCAGTCGGCGCAGCCGCGGATGGCGGCGTTGTCCGACTCCGACGCGCACGACGTGAAGATCACCTCCTCGGGCGAGCAGTTCAGGAACTGGGCGACCCGCTCGCGCGCCTCCGAGACGTGCCTGGCGACGCCGCCGCCGAAGGCGTGCATCGACGACGGGTTGCCGTACTGCTCGCAGAAGAAGGGGAGCATGGCGTCCCGCACCTCCTCGGCTGTGCGGGTCGTCGCGTTGTTGTCGAAGTAAACAGTCTGCATAACGAGCGGAACATTATACCACAACGGCGGCGCCATGGCCGATGTGGTATAATCCGCGGCAAATGATCGACTTTCAGAAAGAGCTCAACCCGGAGCAGCTCGCGGCGGCGACCGCGGAGGGCGGCCCGATCCTCGTGCTGGCCGCCGCCGGCACCGGCAAGACGCGCACGCTCGTGCACCGCGTCGCGCATCTCGTGTGGAGCGGCGTGCCGGCGGAGCGCATCCTCCTGCTCACGTTCACCAACCGCGCCGCGCGGGAGATGACCGAGCGGGCCGAGGCGCTGATTGGGTCCGGCGTGTGCGGGATGTGGTCCGGCACGTTCCACTCCATCTGCGCGAGGCTGCTGCGCAGGTACGGCGGCTCCCTCGGATACGGGCCGGGCTTCACGATCGTCGACGAGGACGACCAGAAGAAGATCATGGGGCAGATCGTGAAGGAGGTCGCGGGGAAGGGCGCGAGGGACTTCGTCAAGAAGGAGTTCATCCTCAAGCTCGTCTCGGACGCCGCCAACCGCGAGATGGACTTCAGGCGCGTGGTGGAGGCGCAGCAGTCGAAGGTCGCGCTCGACGTCGAGAAGGTCGTGGAGTGCGGCGAGCGCTATGCCGCCAGGAAGCGGGAGCTCGGCGCCATGGACTTCGACGACCTCATCGTGAACGGCCTCAGGCTCGTGCGCGACGTGGAGGCCGTGCGCGACGAGCTCCAGGAGCGCTTCCTGCACGTGCTTGTGGACGAGTACCAGGACACCAACTCCGTGCAGGCCCAGTTCACCGACATCATCGCCGCCAGGCACCGGAACATCATGGTCGTGGGCGACGACTTCCAGTGCATATACACGTGGCGCGGGGCGAAGTTCGAGAACATAATGGAGTTCCCGGACAGGTGGAGCGGATGCCGGGTGCTGAAGCTCGAGCGCAACTACCGCTCGCTCGCCCCCATCCTCGACGTCGCCAACGTGGTGATGAGGGACGTCCCGCACCAGTTCGAGAAGACCCTGCGCCCGTACAGGTCTGGCGACGGCATAGGCCCGCAGCTGTATCGGATGTGGGACGGCCGCGCCCAGGCGGAGCTCGTCGTCAAGCTCGCCGAGCATCTGCGCGGGCAGGGGTTCGCCTACCGGGACATCGCGGTGCTGTACCGCTCGCACTACACCTCCATCGACATACAGCTCGCGCTCACGCGCGCCCGGCTTCCGTTCAGGATAACGAGCGGCGTGGGGGTGTTCGAGCAGCTGCACGTGAAGGACGTGCTGTCCTTCCTCAGGCTGATGTTCAACCCGCACGACGAGATGAGCTTCTTCCGCCTCGTGGGGCTTCTGCCGGGCGTGGGCGAGGCGTCGCTGAAGCGGTACTGGGCGAAGCTCTCGCGCAGCTTCGACCCCGGGAGCGGCATGGACCGGATGTCTCTCGGCACAATGATCTCGCCGAAGGCCAGGCCCGGATGGGACGGCATGCAGAAGGCGTTCGAGGCCGCGCGCGGGCATCTCGCCGCCGGGGACGACGGCCTCCTGATCGAGGACTTCGTGCGCTTCTTCTACGGCGACCACCTGCGCCGCCAGTTCGACGAGGAGGACGCGGCGGGCCGGCTGGAGGACCTGGTGGAGCTCCAGTCCCAGATCGCGTCCTTCGAGACCGGTCTCAGGGGCTTCCTGGAGGAGGTCGCGCTCATGACCAACCTCGACGCGCAGAACCGCTCCTCCGCCAACGGCGACCAGATGCAGCTCGGCACGGTCCACCAGGCGAAGGGGATGGAGTGGCCCGTCGTCATACTGCCCTGGCTCGTCGACTCCGTGTTCCCGTCCGCGCGGAGCGTGGAGGACGGGAACATCGACGAGGAGCGCCGCCTCTTCTACGTGGCGGTCACCCGCGCGAAGGACAGGCTGTACCTGTGCGTGCCGAGGTCGATGAAGCGCTCGGACGGGACGCCGTTCCCGGTGGAGCCCTCGGTCTTCGTGCGCGAGATGCCCAAGTCGCTCTACACGGAGCACGAGGTCCGCTCCGTCACGCCGGCATACGAGCGCCCGCGCCAGTACGGCGGCGGATGGGGCGGCTCCGCGCAGCCGAAAGGGCGGCAGGAGGGCGGCTGGCGCACCACGTGGCGCCGCTGACGCGCGGCCCCGCCCCGCCCGCCGGGGTCACCGCCGCGCGCGCAGGCGCTCCGCCACGCCAACCGCCGCCGGCACCACCGCCGAGGCGCAGAGGAGCACTCCCCAGTCCGCCAGCCTGAGCGGCACCACGTCGCACGGCTTGCCGCCGAACGTGACGAGCAGCGCCTGCCCGGCGAGGATCACGAACGCGATGCACAGGAACGTGCCGCACCCCCTGAGGCTGAACGCCCCCCTGTCCCCGAACGCGCGCACGCGGAGGAGGTTCCAGAACTGCAGGAAGACGAAGAGCGTGAAGAAGGCGCTGAGCTCGTACGCGCTGAGCTCGTGCGTCGCGGTGCTGACCGGATGCAGGAGGGACTCCACCTCGTTCGTCTGGAAGAACTCGAGGGCCCCGACGAGGAGGATCGTGAGCAGCAGGGACGTGACCGCGAGGTCTACGCCCATGCGGCGCGTGACGATGAACGCGTTGCGGGCGCGGGGCCTGTCCCGCATCACCTCCTTGGACGGCGGCAGCGAGGCCATGGCCATCGCCGCGAACGTGTCCATGATCAGGTTCACCCAGAGCATCTGCGTGACG
>CAVERN010000145.1:0-3916 GCA_963618095.1 bacterium
ACTACCAACTTATGAAACACCTAATCATCATTGCCGCGGTGGCGGCGTGCGCGCGGGCCTGGGGGCTCACGCTTTCCCCTGAAACGAAGATCGTCGTGCCGGACGACGACAAGACGGGCGTCTCCGCCGCGATTGGCGAGGCCGGGCGCGAGATCGCGAAGAACGTGCGCGAGGCGACGGGCATGGAGCTCGAGGTCGTCCTGGCCTCGCGCCACTCGGGCGGCGCGGCGATCTATCTCGGCGCGGACGCGGCGAGGAAGGCCGGACTCTCGACGGAGGGGCTTCGTGACTACGTCAACGTGGTCGCGGAGAAGGGCGGGAGCGTCTACCTCTACGGACTCGACCGTCCGGAGCGCAAGTCGGCGAAGCCGCTGAGCTGGCACTACATCGTGCTGCCGACGGCGCGCGCGGCGGCGCGGTTCATGGAGCGGTTCATGGGCGTCCGCTACGTGGCGCCGGGCGAGACCGGCTGCGAGGTGCGCAAGGTGGCGAAGGTCGAGGTGCCGGACGGGCTTCTCGACCGCGAGACGCCGCAGCTGTCGTACGACTGCGGGCGCAACTTCCCGATGATGTACTCGATGGCGAACGGACTCTTCGGGTCCGGCGTGGCCCGCCTCTACGGCGGCCATGCGTATCCCGCCGCGTTCCCCTACAAGAAGCTCTATCCCGAGCACCCGGAGTACTTCGCGAAGATCGGGAGCAGCCGCCGGCAGTCGCAGGATCACAACCCGGCGATCTGCATCTCGAACCCGGAGGTGCGCAGACGGCTCGTCGCCCATCTCGCGGCCGAGTTCGACGCCGGCTACGACGTGGTGGAGCTCGGGCAGAACGACGGGCTCGCGTTCTGCGAGTGCGAGAGGTGCGCGGCGTACGGCGGCACGGAGTCGCGCGGGGAGAAGTTCTGGATCTTCCACCGCGGCATTGCCGAGGAGCTGTGCAAAACGCACCCGGACAAGACGGTGATGATCATCAGCTACGCGCTCACGGCGCAGCCGCCGCGCACGTTCACGCGCTTTCCGCCGAACGTGATGGTCGAGATGATGAGCTCGGGCGAAAAGAGCTTCCGGGCGTGGGAGAAGTACGAGGTCCCGCGCGGCTTCAGCGTCTACACCTACATCTGGGGCACGTACAACATGCCCGGCGTCACGCCGAAGCCGGCGTTCGACTTGCTCGTCGAGACGTCCCGCCGCTACCGCGCGAACGGCGTGAGGGGAATCTACCGCTGCGGCTTCGGCGAGCTCTTCGGAATGGAGGGCCCGGGCTACTACCTCTTCAACCGCATGAACCTGGACCCCTCGGCGAAGCCGCAGTCGCTGCTCGAGGACTACTACGCCGCCGCCTACGGCGCCGCGGCCGGGGCGATGCGATCCTTCTTCGCGACGCTCGACGCGCCGCTCCGGACGCACAGCCTCGCGAAGCCCGGCTTCAGGCTGCCGGACGGCCCGACGCTCGCCTCCGGCGGCGGGCTGCCCGCCAACGCGCTCGACCTGATGGCCTACATCTACACGCCGGCGACGTGCGCCTCGCTGGAGGGCTTCCTCGCGCGCGCGGAGGCGACGCCGGGCCTGACCGAGCGACAGAAGAGGCGCCTCGCGCTGACGCGCCTCGAGTTCGACTACGCCAGGGACGTCGGCCGGGTCGCCTGCCTCTACCAGGCGTTCCGCTTCAGCCCCACGAAGGCGTTCTTCGACCCGCTGGCCGACGCCGTGCTCGCGCGCAACGCGCGCATCGCCTCCTACTACGACGAGAGGGGGCGCATGAAGAAGTTCCCGGGATGGCCCGAGCTCAACGTCTTCGGCGGACGTGACCGCCAGCACCTCATGCACAACGGACGCCTCGGCGCGACCCTGAACGCGCCGTTCACGTGGGACGTCGCCCTGATGCGCGAGAAGGGGATCGTGCCCGGCGGCCCGGCGAAGGCGACGGAGGCCCGCGCGAAGCTCGCGGACGCGCCGTGGAACGACGTGGGCGGCATGCAGCTCGACAGGCTCGACTACAAGACGAAGTTCCGCGTCGCCTACGACGACGCGAACCTCTACGTGGAGGTCGAGGCCGAGCTCCCCGCGGAGATGAAGTTCGAGGCGAAGGGGCACGACGGGCACTGCTTCACGCAGGAGTGCCTCGAGCTCTTCGTCGATCCGACCGGGACCCGCGGCAGGTGCTACCACCTGATCTGGAACGCCGTGCCGGACTCGTTCTACGACGAGGCGTACGGGCTCGTGGACGATCCGCTCGACCCGCTCTTCGACCAGTTCAACCGCGACTGGAACGGGAAGTGGACGTACGAGACGTCCCGCGAGGGGAACACGTGGCGCAGCGTCGCCACGATCCCGTACGCGTCGATTGGCGCCCGGAAGCCGGAGGTGGGCGAGAAGTGGTTCCTGAACCTCGGGCGCGAGACGTACAAGCCATCGGACCTTCAGGTCGGACTCTGGAACCCGAGCCTCGAGGGGCGCGGCATGCGCGACCTCGAGTC
This sequence comes from bacterium, assembly GCA_963618095.1. GTDB lineage: Bacteria > Verrucomicrobiota > Kiritimatiellia > RFP12 > UBA1067 > UBA1731. The sequence goes on from CAVERN010000145.1 coordinate 2,477, forward strand.
CCTTGGAACCGTGGTGTTCAAGTGAGGGACTGAAGGGCGAGCAGGATTGAGCAAAGTCGGTTTTCCGCTTTTGTGGTATAATGCTGGCGTTTTCTCTGATCAAAAGAAGGAGTTAGTCAAATGAAGATCAATTTCGGCGGCGTAGCCGAAGACATCGTGACGCGCAAGGAGTTCCCGCTCAAGAAGGCCCAGAAGGTCCTCAAGGGCAAGACCGTGGCAGTGCTCGGCTACGGCATCCAGGGCCCGGCGCAGGCTCTGAACATGCGCGACAACGGCATCAACGTGATCGTCGGCCAGCGCAAGGGCACGGGCAAGTCCAGCTCGTGGGGGCGCGCCCTCGCCGACGGGTGGGTTCCGGGCAAGACTCTCTTCTCCATCGAGGAGGCCGCCGAGAAGGGCGACGTGATCATGATGCTCACGAGCGACGGCTCGGTGAGCGACGTGTGGAAGAAGATCTCCAAGTACGTCACCGCCGGCAAGGCGCTCTACTTCTCCCACGGCTTCGCCTACGTGTACAGCAAGATCACGGGCGTGAAGCCCGGCAAGGACGTGGACGTGGTCATGGTCGCCCCGAAGGGGTCCGGCACGAACGTGCGCCGCAACTTCCTGAACGGCGCGGGCATCAACTCCTCCTTCGCGGTCGCGCAGGACGCGACGGGCAAGGCCCTTGAGCTCACCCTCGCGATCGGCATCGCCGTCGGCTCGGGCTATCTCTTCCCGACGACCTTCGAGAACGAGGTGACCTCCGACCTCGTCGGCGAGCGCGGCATCCTCATGGGCGCGCTCTGCGGCGTGATGGAGGCGCAGTACTACACGCTCCGCGCGAACGGCCACACCCCGAGCGAGGCGTTCAACGAGACGTGCGAGGAGCTCACGCAGTCGCTCGCCCGCCTCGTGGACGAGAACGGCATGGACTGGATGTACTCCAACTGCTCGCAGACGGCGCAGCACGGCGCGCTCAAGTGGCGTCCGCTCTTCCGCAAGGCGACCGAGCCCGTGTTCAAGAAGCTCTACAAGAGCGTCAAGGGCATGACCGAGGCGAAGGAGGTCATCCGCGACACCGGCCGCGCCGACTACAAGCAGTTCATGGCCGCCAAGCTGCAGGCGATGCACGACAGCGAGATGTGGAAGGCCGGCGAGGCCGTCCGCTCGCTCCGTCCGCACGAGAAGGCCAAGGCGAACGCCGCGACCGCGGCGGGCGTGAAGGGCCGCAGGATCACGAAGTAGGCGAGCGCCGCGTCGCGGCGTTGAGGGGGCGCGCATTCCACGCGCCCCCTTTGTGGTATAATGTCGAGCCGTTTTCGCGGTCGGGCGCGTCCGCTCCTCGGGCGCGGGCCGCGGGCGCTTGGAAACCAGGGAGGGGAGACACAGGCATGAATCGCAGGGAATTCGTCAAGATCGGCGGCGGCGCGTTCGCGATCGCGTCCGCCAGGACTCTGT
>CAVERN010000146.1:0-3914 GCA_963618095.1 bacterium
CCGTATATCGGAGTCGACAGCGTCCAGTCCTCCCCCGTCGCCGTGTCGAGATAGACGGTGTAGTTGTAGGTCGATGAGGCGTTGGAGATCGTGATGCCTCTCGCGGACGACTGCGCCACGGCCGGGGCGATCGTCAGATGCGTGCCGTTGCGGAGCTCAAAGGCGTCGTTCCGTTCGCAGGAGACGTCTCCCATCGCCGTCGGGGACGTCAGCCGCAGATCTATGTAGAGACCGGCGGAAAGCTTCTCTGGCGTCACATTGCCCATTCTCCACTTCCCCTTGAACGACGAGAAGTCTCCGGAAAGGAAGAAATACGCATTTCTCCACGTCGTCACAGAACCGGATGCGTATGCGGCCAGATAGTGCGTGGAGGACGCGGCGGATATAAACGTTCCGGCGAAGTCGAAGCCGCGCGGTCCATCGCTGGAAATGTTGTTCGCGCTGAATTCCGGCAGGATCGAGTTGTCCAATGTCCTCCATGTGCCCTTGAGCGTCAACGGCCTGGCGCTTGTGGAATTGGCCGATATCGCGCAGTACGCCAGATAGGCCTGAGGGATATCGACCACCAGGTTGCATGACGAATTCACTTTCAAACATGTTTTGCTCGAACCGGCGTTGACGCCGTCCCGCCCGAAATACACCGGCACGTCCGGGAATACGGAATCCTTCGTCCACTTCGACGTTCCGATTACGGCATAGGAGCAGGCGTTGCTGCCCTCGTCCCAGGGGCTGACGGCGCCTTGCGTCTCCGTGAGGCTCTCATCGGAATACCACTTGATCGCCTCCTTGAGGGTTCCCAGCGTGCCGCTTGCTCCGCCCCACATGAACGTCTCGCCTGCGCCAACGGGCAGCGCCGGAAGCGCCGCGGCGGTTACAATCGCGGCTGCGAGAGATCTACCCACCCCCCTCCCGAGACGTTCAAAAACAAAGCACTTCATAGACGTGTCCTCTTCCTTCAAGATTCTACTGGGGGACAAGATATCATATACGGACATTCCCTGCAAGTGAATTCCGACTGGATTTCAGAAAACGGCCGCCGGACGGCGGTCACAGGCCGACGACGCTGCGGAGGTCGTCGAAGGACATCCTGGACACGATCGACTCGTCCGTCGCGCTCACGGTGGCGTCTATCACGAGCCTCTTGCGCTCCTGGAGCTTCAGCACGCGCTCCTCGACGGAGTCGTGCGATATGAGCTTCACCACGCACACCTTCTTCCGCTGCCCGATGCGGTGGGCGCGATCCGTCGCCTGGTTCTCCACGGCCGGGTTCCACCAGGGGTCGAAGTGTATCACGGTGTCCGCCCCGGTGAGGTTCAGCCCCGTGCCGCCGGCGTGCAGGGAGATGAGGAACACCGGCATGTCCCCCTGGTTGAAGCGCCGGCACTCCCCGAGGCGGTCCTTCGTGGAGCCGTCGAGGTAGCAGTAGTGGATCCCCCGGGCGTCCAGCTCGCGGCGCAGGATTGAGAGCATCGCGACGAACTGCGAGAACACGAGCACCCGGTGGGAGCCGTCCATCGCCTCGTCCAGCACGTCGAAGAACGCCTCGAGCTTGCCGGACTCCGCGCGCGAGCCCTTCTCCACGAGCGCAGGGTGGTTTGCGATCTGGCGCATCCTCATGAGCACGGAGAGCATCTCGAACTTCGTGCGCGCCGACTTCGCCCTCATGCGCAGCTCGTTCGTGAGGCGCTGCTGCTCCTCGCCCATGCGGCAGTAGGCCACCCGCACGATCTTGTCCGGCAGGTCCTTCGCCACGTCGCTCTTGAGCCTGCGCAGGATGAACGGGTGTATCTTCCGGCGGAGCTTCTCGAGCGCGGACGCCCCCGCCTTGCCGCCGTTCAGCGCCGGGACCTCGACGTCCTCCTTGAACGACTGGTAGTCGCCGAGGTAGTCCGGCAGCAGGAAGTCGAATATGCTCCACACGTCCGACACCGAGTTCTCCACGGGGGTGCCGGTCAGCACGAGCCTCTGCACGCTCCTGAGGAGCTTCGCGGCCTTCGCGTTGCGCGTGGACCTGTTCTTTATGTGCTGGGCCTCGTCGAGCACGACCACCGAGAACACCCGGTCCAGGTACGCGTCCTCGAGGTCCCGCTGGAGCAGGGCGTAGGACGTTATCACGAGGTCGGCGCCGCCGATGCGGCCGAAGGACGCGGAGCGGTCCGCCCCGGAGACGACGAGCCGCCTCATCCACGGGACGAACTTCTCCGCCTCGGCCTCCCAGTTGCGCACGAGGGACGTCGGGCAGACGATCAGCGCGGGCTTCCCCTGCGCGTCCGGGTCGGTGCGGCGCAGGGAGAGCCACGTGAGGGTCTGGAGGGTCTTGCCAAGGCCCATCTCGTCGGCAAGCAGCCCCGACAGCCCGCTCCGCTCGAGAAAGCGCATCCAGTACACGCCCTGCTTCTGGTACGGGCGGAGCGTATGCTCAAGGGCCCCGAGGTCCACGGGCTCGAACCTGGCGCTCCTGTCGCGGTTGCGCATCGAGGCGTTCGCCCGCCAGGAGGGGGCCGCGTCGTCGTCGAGGCACACGGCGTCGAAGGACTCCACCGCGCTCTTCACGTACGGGGCGTATATCCCGCCCACCCTGAAGAAGCCGGGCGGCGCGTCGCCCTGCGACCGCGCGCAGTCGGAGAAGACGGAGCGCATGTCGTTCACCGCCTCGGCGTCGAACAGGATGGGCGCGCCGTCCTCGAGCAGGAAGCTGTCCCCCCGGTTCATCGCCGCGCCCACCAGCCGGCCGTCCACCTTGCGCCCTCCCACCTCGAAGGCGTAGCCGACGTCGAACGCCCCGCGCGGGGCGTCCCTCACCGTGACGACCGGGATTATCGTTGGGATCCTGTCCACGAGGGCCTCGAGTCTCTCCGAGAGCGACACCTTCCACCCCTGGCGGCGCAGGTACGGAACGCCCGAGCCGAGGAAGTTCAGCACGTGGTGCTGGCCCGTGGCGGAGAGCCGGCTCCCATCCTCGAAGCCGTAGCCCTTGAGGATCCTCACGGCCCTCTCCTCGGCGTCCATGTTGCGCACGTAGAAGACGAGCGGATCGTCCGGGTCCTCTCTCATCACCGCATCGACGTCCGCCGCGCCGCCGCAGGGCAGCTCCACGTCGCCGTACGCGGCGAACAGCTCCGCGCCGAGCGCGACGGTCGACGAGCCGTACAGCGCGAGGCGGAACTTCGGGGAGTCGGGCACCGTCCTCGCGCCGTCCGGGATCCGCCGCGCCGTCGCGCCGCCGCCGGGAGACGCGTCCGCTTCCTCCTCCTCCGCGTCCTCCGGCATGAACGTGACCATCTGGTGGATGCCGAGCGCGACCACGTGCGGACAGATCTGCCCGTGCTCCTGGTTCATCCTGCATGGGCAGCGGGAGATCACGGTGCCGTCGTCGAGGACCTCGAAGGAGAGCCTCATCGGATAGCCGGAGGCCCCCGCGATCTCGCCGGAGATCACGTGCTCCACGCCGTCCCATTCGGCGCGGAGCACGCCTCCGCGCTGCGCAAGGCCCAGCGCCTGGTTGAAGACGGACGCCCCGCCCCAGGCGACAAGAATGTCGTTGGTGAAGTCTGCCGGTGTCATCTCTGCGTCGCCATAAGGCTCGGCGCCCCGACCGCGTCAACGCGGGCGGGGCGCCGGTGCGCGGCGGGGCGGCGTCCGAGCGGACGCGCCCCGTCCGGTGCGGAAGGCGCTACTTCATCATCGCCGCCGCGACCTTCTTGAACGCCTTGACGTCCGCCTCGATGTGGGCGAGCGTGTACGTGGGGTGCGTCCAGAAGGAGATCGTGGAGTCGGCGAGCGAGTGGGCGACCTTGCAGTCGAACTTCGCGTAGTCGATCTTGCGGGCGGCGGGATCCTTGAACGGATACTGGCGCGAGCCGAAGCCCTTCTGCTTGATGAACGCCTCCTCCTTGTACATCTCGGGCCACAGC
>CAVERN010000147.1:0-3875 GCA_963618095.1 bacterium
TAGTGCGGGACTCGCCCGTGCGAGAGTAGGACGCCGCCGGCTTTTTTCTTTTTTCCACAGGAGGCATGAACATGAAGACAGTCGCTTCGCTGGCCTTTGCCGCAGTCTGCGCGCTTGCGTCCGCCGCCGAGGGCAGGACCAGGGTCGTATTCTTCTTCGACACCGAGGACTTCATTCAGCCGCGCAGCGCGGACGCGATACGCGACATCGCCAACATCCTCAGGGACGAGGGCGTGCGCGGCCAGTTCGCGATGGTCGGATACCTCGGCAAGAAGCTCGTCGACTGGCGGCGCTTCGACGTGCTCGACGCCCTGAAGCACCACCTCATAGGCACCCAGACCCTCTACCACTCGATCCACCCGAACATCACGGAGTACACCGACGTGGAGGACTACGCCCGGGCACGCGAGCGCGCCATGGACGAGGAGTGCAGGGCGATAGGCATGCTCGAGGCGGCGACCGGGGCCGAGAAGATGTGGTGCTCCGTGCTCCCCGGGAACGGGAACACCATCGTCGCGCTCTACCTCTACGCAGACCTCGGGATCCCTTTCTTCGGCGGCGGCACTGGGATCTACGAGGACGTCACCAAGTGCGGCGACGTGTGGTACTGCAACCAGCGGCACCTGAACTACGCCTACAACCTGCACCTCGAGAGCTTCATCCCGAAATACATGAAGGCGCGCGACGTGGACAGGGAGCTCGCCGTTCTTGCGAAGCAGAAGGTCGCGACCTTCTACATGCATCCGCACATGGCGGTGTGCCGCCGGCACTGGGACTTCTGCATGAAGGGCGGCAACCTCCACGAGTTCGGCAAGTGGCCCTTCGCGGAGGCTCGCGATCCGCAGGACACCGCGCGCTTCTACGAGCGTCTCCGCGAGTTCGTGCGGAGGCTCAAGGCGGACCCGCGCTTCGAGGTGACGGACTGCGAGCGCCTCTACGCGGAGCAGCGTCCAAGGCGCGAGATCCGCAGGGCGGACGTGCCCGCCATCCGCTCCGCGCTCCTCGGAAGCTTCGGCCCCGTGCGCGCCCCGGGCGAATGGTCCATAGCCGACGCCTACCAGGCCGCGGCGTCGTTCCTGCGCGGGGAGGACTCCTTCATGCCGGGCAAGGCATACGGCTTCCTCCTCGAGCCGAAGGGCGTGTCCGTCCGCACCAGGGTGCGCGTCGCGGACCTCAGGGAGGCCGCCCGGAGACTCGACCTTTCGACCTTCGTGCCCCATGAGATATCCGTCGGCGGCGCGAAGATAGGCCCTGCGGACTTCCTCTTCGCCGCGCTCGAGGCCCTCGAGACGGGCGCGGACGAGGTCGTGGTGGAGCCGAGGGACCAGCTCGGCGAGATCGCGGCCTACCTGCCGAAGCTCGCGGCGTGCAAGAGCTTCGCCGGCACGTGGATATACACGCCGGAGTTCAAGGACGAATGGACCACCAGGCGGCTCAAGTGGCAGTTCTGGACGTTCCGCTACGAATGACCCGCTGTGGTATAATCCAGCGCATATGAGAGACGAGATAGAGAAGAAGCTGAAGGAGATCGTCGTGTCGGCGCTCGACCTCGAGGATCTTTCCCCCGCCGACATAGAGACCGAGGCCCCGCTCTTCGGCGACGGCCTGGGGCTTGACTCCATCGACGCGCTTGAGCTTGGAATGGCCATAAAGAAGGCGTTCGGCGTGAAGTTCTCCTCCGACCCGGCGGAGAACAAGAAGGTGTTCCGCTCCGTGAGGTCGCTTGCCGACTTCATCGTCGAGTCCCAGGGGAAGCCGTCCGCCTGACGGATCGGTCGCGGGATGGTCGGCCTGATCTTTGCCATCCTCTTCGGAGTTTCGCTCCTGCCGGGGCGTACTCCGCTCTGCCTTCGCTTCGCATCGCGCATCTCCGGCGGGATAGTGCCCGACGGTGCGGAGGCGTACTGCCGCCGTCTCACCTGGGTCTGGTTCCTGGCGCTCCTGGCCTGCTCGCTCTCGAACGCATGCCTCTGCTTCGCGCTTGGGCGCTCGGGCTTCGCCATTTCGGCGCTCACCTGTCCGGCTGTCGTGGTCTCCATCTTCGCCGTGGAGGGTCGGATACGCCGCCGCCGCTTCTGCGTGACCTTCCACACGAGCGGCAGCACGTCAACGCCGAAGACGATCGTGAAGACCTTCGAGTCTCTCGCGAGGGAGGTCGCGTTCCACCGCGACCGCCTGCGGATCCCGTCCGACGTAACCTTCCTCTCGACCGTCGAGCGGGCCCACATGTACGGCAGGCTGTGGTGCGACATGCTGCCGAAGGCCGCCGGATGCAGATGCGACCCGGAGGTGATACTCTCCCCCGAGGCGCTGATATCCAGGATGGCCGGGGCGGAGAGGGTGTTCCTCGTCACCACTCCGAGCTTCCTGAAGCGCTTCTGCGCATACGCCAGCCAGTATGACGTGCCCTGGAACTGCGCTTTCATGACGACTTCCGGGTCATTGCTCGACGCCGAGACGAGCGCCGCCGCCAGGCGCGTGTTCGGCGTCGCCCCGATGGAGATATTCGGCTCCACGGAGACGGGCGGCGTCGCCATGCGCGTGCAGGGCGGCGAGCAGACGCGCTACGACTGGGAGGTGTTCGCGCCCGTGAGGGCGAAGTCCGGCCCGGACGGCCGGCTCGTGGTGCGGAGCCCGTTCTCGTACGTGCGCGAGTACGCGATGGGGGACGGCGCGGAGCTGTCGCCGGACGGGCGGCGCTTCCGTCTGCTCGGGCGCCTGGACCGCATGGTGAAGGTCGCCGAGCAGCGCGTGTCCCTGCCGGAGATGGAGGCGCGGATGCTCGGGCTAGACTGCGTGGAGGACGTCGCCCTCGTCGCGCTCGAGGGCGAAAGGGGCGCGTGCATCGGCGCGGTGGTCGTCCCCGCCGGGCGCGGCGGAGCCGCCGCCGCCGGCGGCCTCTGGAGAGACCCCCGGGCGGCGATGGAGCTCAGGCGGCGGCTCATCCCCATCTTCCCCAAGGGGACTGTGCCCAGGCGCTATCGGTTCGCGGACGAGATTCCGCGGAACGCGCAGGGCAAGGTGCTCGCCTCGGCCCTGCGCGCGGCGTTCGCGCAGCGGTAGTCCGCCTCAGGGCGGCGAGGGGGCGGGCCGCCTGCCGCGCGCGCTATGGCGAGTGCGGCAGGACGAGGCGGTGGGGGACGCGGCGCGGGCCCTCCGCCGCCCAGGCGTCGAGCGCCTGGCAGATGCGCGTGAGCGTGCCATCCCGCCGGAGCGGCCTGAGCGCGCACTCCCAGACCACGATGACGTTCCAGCCGAGTTTCCTCCAGTCGGCCTCGTGCCGCCTGTCGCGGCGGACGTTCCTGGACCACTTCGCCATCCAGAACCCCACGTTGGACTTCGGCATCGTGCTCAGGGCGCAGCCGTGGCGGTGCCAGAAGCATCCGCGCACCTCGATCAGCGCGCGGGCGCGCGGCACGACGACGTCCGGATGGCCCGGGTATCGCCCGTCGCAGACGCGGAAGCGCCATCCGGCGGCGAAGATCCGCTTCCGCACGAGGATCTCCGGCTTCGTGTCGCGCGAGCGGATGCGCGACATCACCCTGCTCCGCTGCTCTTTTGTGAGTGTGTCCATCGCGCGTCAGTATAGCACAAACTCCATCGCCGTCCCCTTTACAGTCCCGGCCGAAAATGATATCTTACCCCGCCGAAAGCGAGAAAGCCGCCAGAGGCATTGGTCGCGCAGCGGGTGCTGCGAGGCATGGTCGATGGCGGGGCATGTGCTTTGTCAACAACGAAAGGGATGGACGGTATGGCGAGAATACAGATTCCGGTCGAAGAGTTCAAGCAGCGCGTCGCGAACGCGGCGAAGCTGGTGGCGAAGAAGGGCCTTGACGTGCTTGTCGTCAACGGCAGCGAGGCGGACTACGCGGACA
>CAVERN010000148.1:0-3841 GCA_963618095.1 bacterium
CTGGTATGACTCCGTCCAGAAGGTCGTCCGCTTCATCAACGAGCGCTTCACCGAGGAAGAGATCAATCAGACGATTATAGCGAACCTTTGCCAGCAACGCCTGTTCGTCGCCAAGTGCGTATCGCCCGATGATCTCCGGCGTCGCATCTGGAATCTTGATGTCAGAAGGTTTTGCAATTGACTCTACAGATGTATCCGACGCCAAATACCTACACGGTCGGTGGCGAGGAAAACTATATCGCGATCGCACCCAACAGTTTGGAATCGCGCCCGGCTTGCTTGCGCTCTGCGGAGAAGATTTGATATAATCTACATTTAAATCACATTCTCGAAGAGAGGAACAGACATGACTGACAAGCAGTTGATGGCGATCGGACTGGCGTTTGCGCTGACGTCGGCGTTCGCGGCCGAGCCGAAGGAGGGCGAGACGGTGTTCGTGCAGGACCGCGAGGTCTACGTGCACGGCCCGAACTGGGACAAGGCGAAGATCCCGCCCTACACGCTGGAGGACCCTCTGACGTTCGTCGACGGCTCCAAGGTGACGAAGGAGACCTGGCCGAGGCGCCGCCGCGAGATCCTCGGCGTCTTCGCGAAGGAGATGTACGGCGCGGAGCCGCCGGCCCCGGAGGCCGTCGTCACCGAGCTCGCCGACGAGAAGGTCGGCGCCGCCGCCGGCTTCGCGATCCGCCGCCAGTACAAGATGTGGTTCAAGGCGGACAAGTCGGGCCCGTGCCTGAACTGGATCGTCTGGCTGCCTCGCTACGCGAAGGGCAAGGTGCCCGTCGTCTCGTTCCTCAACTACCGCGGAAACCACGAGCTCGTGCCGGACGAGGACGTCCCGGTCCAGCCGGGCTGGAGCCGCGCCAACAAGCACACGGACGGGCACAAGTGCGTCGCGGCCACGCGCGGGATGGAGCAGGACCCGAACGGAGACACGATCTTCCCGCTCGGCATGATCCTCGCGCGCGGCTACGCCGTGATGAGCGCCTGCTACTGCGAAGTCTCGCCCGACCCGGAGCGCCAGGAGCAGGATCCGCGCTTCCAGCAGAACCCCTTCGCCTACACCGGCGTCTTCGAGCTCTGGGGGCCGCGCGACCCGAAGCGCACGGACGACGTCACGTCGCTCGGCGCCTGGGCGTGGGCGCTCTCCCGCGGCGTCGACCTCGCGGAGCGCATCCCGGAGATCGACGCGAAGCGGACGGTCGTGACGGGGTGCTCGCGCCTCGCGAAGGCGGCCCTGATCGCGGCGGCGCGCGACGAGCGCTTCGCCGTCTGCGCGCCCGTCCAGACGGGCGGCGGCGGCGCTCCGCTCGCGAAGCGCGACTTCGGCGAGAACATCTCGACCGAGAACCGCTATTTCACGCACTGGTACTGCCGGGCCTACGCGAAGTACGCGAAGGACCCGCACGAGACGATGCCGTTCGACCAGCATCTCTTCCTCGCCTGCGTCGCGCCGCGCGCGCTGCTGATCCTGGGATTCGAGTCCCTGTGGTTCGACACCGAGGGCGAGTTCCTCGCCGCGAAGGCCGCAAGCCCCGTCTGGAAGCTCCTCTGCGGAGAGGGGATGCCGGACGTCGCGTGGCCGGCCGTCTACGACACGTCGGCGATCGGCCCGCGCCTCGGCTACGTCCACCGCACGGAGGGACACGGCATCTCCGCCTACGACTGGACCTGGATGCTTGACTTCGGCGACAGGACCTGGGGCCTGTCCCCGGCGGCGACCCCGGCTGCGTCGAACAAGAAGAGCGCGGACGTGGCTTCCAAAGGCACGACCGTCGGGAGGCGGTTGACGACGCCGTGGGGCGAGAAGGTGACGAGCGAAAACGCCTGGCGCGGCTATCCGCGTCCGCAGATGGTGCGCGACGCCTGGACGAACCTGAACGGCGACTGGGACTACGCCGTGACGAGCGTGACGAACACGCCCGGCCGACCGACGGCGTGGGCGGGCAAGATCCGCGTGCCGTTCGCGATCGAGAGCGCGCTCTCCGGCGTCGGCCGCCTTCTGCAGCCCGACGAGTTCCTCTGGTACACGCGCACGATCGACTGCGCGAAGCGCCCCGGCGAGCGCATCCTGCTGCACTTCGGCGCCGTCGACTTCCGCGCGATGGTCTTCGTCGGGCACCGCGAAGTGACGGCGGTGCCGCACGAGGGCGGGCAGAACCCGTGGACGCTCGACGTCACGGACTACGTGACGGACGGCGCGAACGAGCTCACGGTGTGCGTGTGGGACCCGACGGAGGACTTCGTCAACTCGCGCGGCAAGCAGAGCTTCAAGCCCTCGGGCTGTTTCTACACGCGCGTCTCCGGCATCTGGCAGACGGTGTGGATGGAGAACGTGCCGGAGACGCACGTCGCGGGCTACACGGTGACGACCGACATCGACGCGGGCACGGCCACGTTCCGGTTCGAGGTCGCCAGCCCGAAGTTCGCGAAGCCGGAGGTGACGGTCGAGGTCGCGGGCGCGAAGGCGACGACCGTAGACGGCGCGGTCACGGTGAAGATGCCCGCCGGCTTCAAGCTGTGGTCGCCCGAGACGCCGCACCTCTACGGCTTCACGGCCACGTGCGGCGCGGACTCGGTGAAGGGCTACTTCGGCATGCGCAAGTTCGCGAAGGCGAAGGACGCGAAGGGCGTGCTGCGCTTCTTCCTCAACAACAGGCCCTACTACGTGATGGCCACGCTCGACCAGGGCTGGTGGCCGGACGGACTCCTCACGCCGCCGAGCGAGGAGGCGATGGCGTTCGACATCCAGACGCTCAAGGACTGCGGCTTCAACACGATGCGCAAGCACATCAAGGTCGAGCCCGCGCGCTACTACGCGCTCTGCGACCGCATGGGCCTGCTCGTGATCCAGGACCTTCCCAGCGGCGCTCACGACGCGAAGAGCCCGATCAAGCCCGAGACGACCGGCCGCTACGGCCTCGAACGCCTTGAGATGCGGCAGATGATGGACTCGCTGCAGACGTTCCCGTCGATCGTGATGTGGTGCCCCTACAACGAGGGCTGGACGCAGCCCGGCGAGTTCCTCACGCACTCCATGCTCGACTTCGTGCGCCACTACGACGCGACGCGCCTCGTCAACGGCCCGAGCGGCTGCTGGGACTGGGAGGGCGGCCACATCCTGCCCAACGGCTGGCAGTCCTGGGGCAAGCGCCCGCTCACGCGCCACAAGCCGGCAGGCGAGTGCGAGGCGGCGGACGCCGTGGACGCGCACCTCTACCGCGGGCCGGAGATGTTCGCGGTCAACGACCGCCGCGTCTCCTTCCTCGGAGAGTTCGGCGGCCTCGGACATCCGGTGGACGGCCACCTGTGGAAGGTTGCGCCGGACGGCCGGGGCAACTGGGGCTACGGAGGGACAAAGGACACCGCCACGCGCGAGGGCCTCGAGAAGACGTACCTCGGGCTCATGGAGAAGCTCGCCCCGCTCGTGGAGAAGGGCCTGGGCGGAAGCGTCTACACGCAGACGACGGACGTGGAGATCGAGGTCAACGGCCTCATGACCTACGACCGCAGGGTGCTCAAGTACGATCCCGCCGTGCTCAGGGCCGCGCACGGGAAGATCTACCGCGCCTTTTCCGAAAGCGTCCGCTGACGGAAAGACGAAGGGAGGAGAATCCTCCGCGGATTCTCCTCCCCCGTGCCCCTTCAAGGCGCTCGCGCGGGATCACGCCCCGAGCTGGAGACGCGCGAAGCGCTTCACGGCGATCGGCGCGCCGACCGTCTTCGCCACGCCATCGAGATAGCTCTCGACCGAGACCTTGTCGTCCGCGACGTAGGCCTGCTTCACGAGGCAGATCTGGCTGCAGAACTTCGCGGCCATGCCCTTCTTGATGCCGACGAG
>CAVERN010000149.1:0-3819 GCA_963618095.1 bacterium
GGAGGAGGCCGAGAAGGAAGGCTACCCGCTCGTCGTCTACCACGTCCCAAAGACGATCGACAACGACCTCCGCAGCTGCGACCACACCCCGGGCTTCGCCTCCGCCGCCAGGTTCGTCGCCTGCGCCCTCCGGGGGGACGACCTCGACAACCGCGCCCTCGGCGGCGTGAAGATTGACGTCGTAATGGGCCGGGACGCCGGGTTTCTCACCGCCGCCTCCGCGCTCGCCCGCGAACGCCGCGACGACGGCCCCCACCTCATCTACCTGCCGGAGAGGCCGTTCTCCGTCGAGCGCTTCGCCTCGGACGTCCAGGCCGTCATGAAGAGGCTCGGGCGCTGCGTCGTCGCCGTCTCCGAGGGCATACGCGGCGAGGACGGCACGCCCATCGGCGCCGCGCTCGGCTCCGGCGAGCGCGACTCCCACGGCAACGTGCAGATGTCCGGCACCGGCGCGCTCGGCGACTACCTCGCCCGCGAGCTCAAGGCCCGGGCCGCCGTCGGCCGCGTCCGGGCGGACACCTTCGGCTACCTCCAGCGCAGCTTCCCCGGGATAGCGAGCGCGGTCGACAGGCGGGAGGCGATGCGGGCGGGCTCGGCCGCCGTCGCCTTCGCGCTCCGGGCCGCCAGGGGCGCGAAGGACGCGCCCGTGAAGGGCACCGTGGGCATACGGAGGCTGAAGGGCGCGCGCTACCGCGTCGCCTACGAGGCTCTCCCGGCCCAGGCGGCGGCGAAGTTCACGCGCTCCGTGCCGGACTCCTTCATCGCCGGGAACGGCCACGACGTCACGAAGGCCTTCCTCGACTACGCACGGCCTCTCGTTGGCGCGCTCCCGCACTGCGAGACCCTCTGAGATGCGCCCGCTCGACGACCTGATCGTCCGCGTCGAGGAGTCCCTGCGCGGAATGCTCTCGGGCGTCCGCCCGCAGGTCCTTTCCGAGGCGATGTCCCATGCCGTCCTCGCGGGCGGCAAGCGCGTGCGGCCCCGCCTCTGCCTCGCCTCGGCGGCCGCCGCAGGCGGCGACCCTTCGGACGCCCTGATGCCCGCCTGCGCGATCGAGCTCCTGCACAGCTACACGCTCGTGCACGACGATCTGCCTTCCATGGACGGCGACGAGACGCGCCGCGGCCTCCCCACCGTCTGGCGCAAGTTCGGCGAGGACGCGGCCGTTCTCGCCGGCGACGCCCTCCAGGCCCTGGCCTTCCGCGCCGCCGCGCGATCCCCCCGCGCCGCCTCGGCCGTGGTCGCGGAGCTCGGCGAGGCCGCCTTCGGCGTCGTGCGCGGCCAGGTGGCCGACCTGCGGGGCGGCGGCGTCCGCTTCATCTGCCGCCACAAGACCGCCGACCTCTTCGTCGCAGCCGCGGCGATGGGAGCCCTCGCCGCCGGCGCCGCCCCCGACGCCGTCCGCCGCCTCCGCAGGTACGCGCTCTCCGTCGGCCTCGCCTTCCAGCACGAGGACGATCTCCTCGACGGCGACTCCCCGATCCCGGAGGACGCTGCGAGGGCGCGCGTCGCCTCCCTCACGGCGGACGCGCTCCGCGCCCTGGACGGACTCCCGGGGGACGCCTCTCCTCTGGAGGCCCTCGCGAGGCGCCTTGCCGGCAGGGGGGCCTGATGCGACGGGCTCCCCGATCCCGTATTCGCGCGCTCGCCGCCCTCGCGGCGCTCGCCGTCCTCGTGCCCTCCGCCGCGTCCGCCGGCCGGGCCGTGTTCCGCCGTCCGTTCGGTCGCGTGGCGAGCATGGACCCCATACGAGCCTCGGACGTCCTCGCCGCCGAGGCGGTGGCGATGGTCTACGAGCCTCTTCTGGAGGTGGACTACGCCGCGCGCCCCTACCGCCTGAAGGCCTGCGCCTGCGAGCTCCCCGAGGTCAGCGCGGACGGTCTCGTCTACCGCTTCCGCATAGTGGACGGACTGCGCTTCAGTAACGGCTCCAGGGTCACGTCCTCGGACGTCAAGCGCTGCCTCGACAGGCTCGCGGATCGGGCGAACGCCAGCCCGGGGATGTGGACGATGGACGCGGTCGCGTCCGTGGTCGCCGAGGACGCCCGCACGGTGCGGATCTCGCTGAAGCGTCCTCAGCGCGTCTTCGGCTGGCTCATGGCGATGCCCTACACGGGCGTCGTCGCCGAGGACGGCTCGGGCTCGGGCGCGTTCCGGCTCGCCAGGTGGCGCCGGAACCACGAGATGGTGTTCCGCCGGAACGAGGCATACCGCGCCCCCGTCGCGCTCGACGAGGTGCGCCTCCCGGTCGTGGAAGACGTCTCCACGCAGTGGCTCATGTTCCTCGGCGGCGAGCTGGACTTCCTCTCCGGCATCTCGCGGGACAACTGGGACGCCGTGGTGGGCGCGGACGGGTCCCTGCTGCCGCAGCTCGCCGAAAGAGGGATGAGGCTCCTCTCCTCCACGTCGCTCTCCGTGTTCTACGTGGGCTTCAACATGAACGACCCCGTCGTCGGCCGCAGCGCGAAGCTGCGCCAGGCGCTGAACTGCGCCTTCGACTTCCCCGCCTGGAGCCGGTTCCTGAACGGGCGCGTCCTGCCGGCCGACGGCCCCGTCCCGCCGGGCATCGACGAGCGCCTCGAAACCCCCTTCGCCTACGCCTACGACGAGGCGAAGGCCCGCCGTCTGCTCGCGGAGGCGGGCTACCCGGGCGGCGTCGATCCCGCGACGGGACGCCGTCTGCGCCTGGAGATCTCCGTCGGGCGGGCCACGCAGGACGCCCGCGAGATGGTCGAGCTCATGGCCTCGTTCTACGACCGCGTCGGGGTGGACCTGACCGCGAGGTACATGACCTGGGACGCCTTCCTCACCGCCGTGAACGAGTCCCGCGTGCAGATGTTCCACCTCGGGTGGATAGGCGACTATCCGGACCCCGAGAACTTTCTCCAGATGTTCCACTCGAAGAACGTCTCTCCCGGGGCCAACCACATGATGTACGTGAACCCGGAATTCGACCGGGCGTTCGACGCGATGGACTGGCGCCGCGCGCAGGAGATCGTGCGCGAGGACTGCCCGTGGATCTTCCTCCACTCTCCGAAGAACTACTCCCTGATGTGGGACCGCGTGGAGAACTACGTCCCCACCGACTTCACCTACGGCATCGAGAAGCACCTGCGCATTCGCAGACGATGACGTCCCGCATTGCCTGGTCGATGGCGGTCGATGCCGGGATTTCCTGCGGCGGCGACCTCCGCTGAACACGCCTCGCCGCCGTCCTGATCAATGGTGGGTGATACTGGACTCGAACCAGTGACCCCTACCGTGTGAAGGTAGTGCTCTAACCAACTGAGCTAATCACCCGAACTGGAGGTGGGAAGCGGAGTTGAACCGCTGTAAGCGGATTTGCAGTCCGCTACCTAACCGCTCGGCCATCCCACCTTGTCAAGGGAGACCCGCGCTCGAGGCGCGGGCCGACCTATTTCTTCTTGGCCGCGAGGAGCTTCGCGTTAACGCGCTTGTTGCGCGCCGCGCGGCGGGCTCTCTTGGCTCTTGTTCTAAGTTGTTGTCCCATGGGCGCGTAATGTACCAAATCGCCGCTTCGGATGCAAGCGGAATTTTCGTGAAAATTCGCCGTCCGTCGCGGTTTGCGGGTTTGTCGCCGATATGGTATACTTCTCCGCATTTTACCGAGCCGGTATAGCGTAGTGGTAGCGCAGCGGTTTTGTAAACCGCTGGTCGGGGGTTCGAATCCCTCTGCCGGCTCCATAGGGATTAGTGAAAGGTTAGGAAAATGCGCAAGAAAATCATCGCAGGCAACTGGAAGATGAACGTCAAGCCGTCCGAGACGGCCGCTCTCGTGAAGGGCGTCGCGGAGGCCA
>CAVERN010000150.1:0-3785 GCA_963618095.1 bacterium
CCGCCGAGCACGATGCCCACCTCGCATCCCATCGCGTGGATCTTCTTCACGCGCTTGGCCATGAAGGCGAGCCTCTCGGGGTCGATGCACTCCCCGGTCTCGCGATTGGCGAGCACTTCGCCGGAGAGCTTGAGGAGAATGCGCTTGAACTTCAGTTTTCGATTCATGGCGCGTATTGTACGAAATCGCCGCATCCAAATCAAGTGCGCAGGCGCCTGCGCGGGAAGCGCGCGTCGAGCGCCATCGTCTCGGCAAGGGACGCCGCGGCCGAGACGGAGTCCCCGGCGGAGAGGTTCATCGCCGCCGCGCACGACGCGAGCCGCATCCCCTCCTCTGCCGGCATCCCCCTGACGAACGAGTAGAGCATCCCGGCGCAGAACGCGTCGCCCGCGCCGACGGACCCGCGGATCCAGCCGCCGGGGAGGTCGAGCGACGGCACGGCGGCGAACTCGCCGGACCGGTCGAGCGACACGCTCAGCTCCGGGGAGTGCACCACGGCGCGCTCCCGGACGCCAAGGGCGAGAAGCCCCTCGCAGATGCGCCGCAGGCTGCCGGCGGACACCCTTCCGTCCCCCGAGTCCGCCGAAAGGCCCGTCGCGCGAGCCCCCTCCACCTCGTTGATCACCACGTAGTCGCAGTGGCGGAGAGCGGGCCTCACCACGCGGGCGAAGCGGTCGGACTGCTCGCTCACGATGTCGACGGAGGTCTTCGCCCCGCACGCCCTCGCCTTGGCGAGAAGCCTGGCCGCCTTCGTCCCGTACTCCTCGTCCTCGGCGTCGAGCCCGTCCAGCAGGAGCAGGTACCCGAGGTGAAACAGTCCGCATCCGAGGGCGGCAGGGTCCACGTCGTCCGGCGTGAGCAGGGAGTCCGCGCCGTGCATGTTGAAGAACGTGCGCTCGCCCGTGGACTCCAGCGTCATCACGTCGGTGAACGACGTGGGAGTCCCCTCGACCCTGCGCACGCCCGAGACGTCGAGCCCCCTCTCGCGCATGAAGCCCGTCGCGAAGTCGCCAGCGGCGTCGTCGCCGACCTTGCCGACGGCGACGACCTCGATCTCCGGGTCGAGCCGCTTGAGGTCGATCCCGCTGTTCGGCACCGCGCCGCCGGGGGACATCCCCACCGAGGTTATCGGCACGAGCATCCCCTTCTCCGGCCAGGCGGAGATGACCTTCACGTTGTCGACGATTATGTTGCCGGCAAGCGCGACCCTGCTGGACATTGCGCCCATCCCTGCCTCGCGCCTCAGGCCTTCTTGGACTTCCAGGGCGAGCCCGGCAGCGGGAAGGCGTCGTCGCCGTACTTCGGCATGGGCACGTCGCCGTCCTTCTCGAAGTCCGCCGGCGTGGGGCTGCACTCGAGGCTGTAGAACGGCGAGGCGGAGTTGCGAAGCATGTCCGCCATCGAGACCATCTGGCCCGTGTAGGCCGAGAGCCTGATCATCACGCCGCACGCCGTGGAGAGCGCGCAGGCCTCGCCCTCGTTGAGGTACGGCCCGGCCCCCACGATGCTCCTGAGGAGGTCGACGTGCTCCTGCACGTACGGGTTCACGTCCGGGAAGTCGCCCTCGAGCTCGATCTTCTTGCCGGCCGCGGTCTTCGCGATCTGGCCGCCGGCGATCGTCTCGTTGGCGGTGCGGAAGAACTCGCGCACGTCGTTCTTGCAGTCGCTGATCTGGCGGCACATGGAGTGAATGTGCACCCCCTCGCCGTAGTCCAGGTCGGCCGAGAAGAAGTCGTACTGGTTGCCGGAGACGCGGCGCAGGCGCGCGCCGAAGGCGAGGGCGGTCTTGGGGAAGCGCCCGATGAACCAGTTCGCGACGTCGATGTTGTGCACGTGCTGCTCGCAGATGTGGTCGCCGGAGAGCTCGGTGAAGTTGAGCCAGTTGTTGCAGAGATAGTCCTTGTTGGACATCTCGTGGGTGCGCTCGCGCACCCACGGCACCCTGCTGTTCCAGTACACCTCGCCGCCCAGGATCTGGCCGAGCCTGCCCTCGTCGAGCGCCTTCTTCTGGAGGAGGTACCCGCGCTGGTGGCGCCTCTGCGTGCCGCAGCCGATGGAGAGCTTCTTCTCGGCGGCGAGGCGCGAGGCCTCGATCATCAGGCGCACGCCGGGCGCGTCCACGGCCACGCCCTTCTCCGCGAACACGTGCTTGCCGGCGGCCACGGCCGCCATCGTGTGGATCGGGCGGAAGTTGAGCGGCGTGGTGAGTATCACCACGTCCACGCCCGGCACCTCGAGCGCCTTCCTGTAGCCGCAGGCCCCGCCGAAGGCGAACTTCCTGTCCACGCCGAACTTCTCGGCCGCGAAGTCGGCCTTCTTCTGGAAGTAGTCCGCGAACGCCAGCGGCTTCACTGTGACGTCCACGCCCTGGCCGCGAAGGATCTCCGCCGCCTGCAGCATGTTGCCGAGGGCGCCGAACTTGTAGAAGTCCTTGTCGCTCGCGGGCTTCCACATTCCACCCGTGCCGCGCCCGCCGCAGCCGACCACGGCGACGCCGATCTCCTTCTTTCCGCCCGCAAGGCCAGCCACGCTCGCGCACCCGGCGAGACCCGTCGCCGCGAAGAGCGAGCCCGACTTGAGAAACATCCTACGATTCATGCCATCACCTTTCATTTTGCTGTGTTCGAGAAAAACCATGTACGAGAAGACCGTCGCGCCCGGTAGGCCCCGGGGCGAACGCGGCGTCAGGCCTCCGCCCACTGCCCGCGCAGCAGGGCGCACATCCCCGTGAGGATCCTGTGGCGCTCCTCGAGCCCCGGCAGGATCGGCTTGCCGCGCGAGTCCTTGCCCTTGGGCACCCATCCGGCCTCGAGGGACACCACTCCGCCGTAGCCGATCTCCTTCAGGGCGCGGAACGCCAGGCGGTAGTCGTCCGCCGCGCCGTCCGACCCAGGTATCTTCCTGGTCCTGCGCGAGGCGATGTGCACGTGCGCGAGGAGGTCGCCCGCCGCGATGATCGCGGCCCGGTCGTTCGCCTCCTCCCAGGTCATGTGCCAGAGGTCGGCCATCACCTTGCACCCGGGCCCGATCTCCTGGGCCATCTTCGCGCCGTCGGAGACCTGCCGCAGGAACGGCGTCTCCTTGCGCTGCAGAGGCTCGAGCACTATCGCGGTTCCGCACTTCGCCGCCTTCTCGGCGAGGCGGCGGCCCGTGTTCGAGACGAAGTCCTCGCGCAGCTCCTTGAGCCCCACCTCGGGCTCCTTCCTCGCCGGACAGACGATGAGGCCCGTGGACTTGAGCCCGCCGAGGATCTCGAGCATCGGCATGAACCTCGCCACCTCGGCGTCGTTCGCCTTCGGATCGGCGTAGTCGAAGCGGCTCGGGCCGCAGGCGGTCGCGCACCTGAGGCTGCGCCCCGCCATCGCCCGGCCGAACGCCTCGCCCTTCTCGAGCACCCACTCGCCCCTCTTCCCGGTGGGGATCTCCACGGCGGCGTAGCCGTTCGCCTCAAGGTAGTCGAGCTTCGCGCTCATGTCGTCCGCGACCGGGATCGCCCCCCACTGAAGGCACAGCCTCAGGCCGCCATCGCCGCGCTTCGCGCCAACGCCCGCCGCGCCGGCGCACCCCGAGGCGAGACCCGCGCCGGCAAGAGCGGCGCCCGCTATGAACTCACGTCTATTCATCCTCTTCAAGCCCTCCATGGCCACCCATTATAGCACAAAAAGACGCCCGCACAAGAGCAGGCGAGCGCGCCCTACCAACACGCCGACTCGGCGGTCGCGGGGCGACCGCCCTACCACGGCAGGATTCACGGTAGGGCTCGCGCCCCGCGCGAGCCGCCGCTT
>CAVERN010000151.1:0-3752 GCA_963618095.1 bacterium
GGTGCTGACCGGGGTGGTCATACTGTTCGGGGCCTCGATCGCGTTCTCG
The DNA here is from genome assembly GCA_963618095.1 of bacterium. Lineage (GTDB taxonomy): Bacteria > Verrucomicrobiota > Kiritimatiellia > RFP12 > UBA1067 > UBA1731. The sequence continues at coordinate 50 of CAVERN010000151.1, forward strand.
TTCCTCTTCCACTTCGACGTCCTCGCGCGCCTCCTGCAGATGATGCTCCTCTACCTCGCCCTCTCCACGGTGGTGCTGTTCCAGCCGGAGATAAGGCGCGCCCTCGCCGCCCTCGGGTCTCTCCTCTTCTCCGAGGGCGCGCGCCGGTTCGACGGCGGGGGCCTCACCCCCGAGAGGGTGACGGACGCGGTGTTCCATCTCGCCCACAGGAAGATCGGCGCGCTGATCGCGCTGGAGCGCGGCATATCCCTGCGCGGCTACGAGGACAGCGGCGTGGCGGTGGACGCCGTCCCCTCGCGCGAGCTGCTCGTGTCGGTGTTCACGCCGCCCCTGCCGCTGCACGACGGCGGCGTGACGATAAGGAACGGCAGGCTCGCCGCCGCCCACTGCATCTTCCCCGTGTCGGTGAACCACGACCTCTACGAGTCCGGGATGCGACACCGCGCGGCGGTGGGGATGTCGGAGGAGACGGACGCTCTCGTGCTCGTCGTGTCGGAGGAGTCCGGGCGCATATCGGTCGCCCACAACGGCAGGCTGATACGGTACGACGGCGACAGCGAGGCCTCGAAGGCGTCCGTGCTGCGCTGGGTCAGGAAGGCGATGCCCACGAGGAAGTCCATGAGCGAGCAGGCGGCGGAGTGGATCCGGGAGCGGGCGGCGAAATTCGGAAGGAGCGTCGAGAAGTGACGGCATTTCTGGACATCTTCAGGCGCAACTGGGGGCTCAAGCTCATATCCCTGGTCCTGGCGCTCGTCATCTACTACTCGATGAAGAACTCGTCCGACGAGCCCCGCACCCCCCAGGCCATCTTCATGAAGAAAGGTCCCGCAGATGTCGGAAGCGGAAAATAGCAGGCCCAGGGACGTCGCGGCGGACGAGGCGCGCACGCGCCGGTGGGTGCTCGGGTTCTTCCTCTTCCCGATCGCGCTCTTCCCCCTCCTGGCCCTCATGTCGTACCGGTGGCAGGCGATGCCGGAGCTCAACATACCGCCCGAGACCTCCACGAACCTGATAGGCGCGGCCGGGGACGCGTTCGCGTACTACGGCTACCTGCTCATCGGCCTGGCGGTGTGGGCGGTGCCGCCGCTGACGATCCTGCTCGGGCTGATGCTCGTGCTGGGGAGGAACTTCCGCCCAAGCTTCAGGCTCTTCGCCTTCATGGCGCTCCTCTTCTCGACGACCTGCCTCCTGCAGATCCTCGGCGACACCCCGACGCTCGCGCCCGTCCTCGAGAGGCTGAACCTCGGCCGGAACGCCGGCGGGGCGCTTGGGTACCTCGTGATGGACCGCTGCCTCTCGCGCCTCGTCTCGCCGTTCGGGGCGTCGGTGGTCATGGTGACGCTCATGGCCTTCGCCCTGCTCTCGCTCGTGGGCGTCCGCACCCTCCTCGCGGCGATCGGCGGCTTCATCGGCGGCAGGCCGCTCTCCCCGGAGGAGCTCGCGGAGCGCGAGCGCGAGAGGCAGGAGGAGCGCGAGCGCATCGAGGCCGCGAAGGAGGCGAAGGAGGCCGCCAGGGCGGCGAAGGAGGAGGAGAAGCGCCGCATCGCGGAGGAGAGGGCCGCGGCCAAGGCCGCCAGGGCGGCCGAAAGGCGGCAGCAGAGGGAGGCCGAGGCCTCCGCGCAGGGCGACGCCGGAGCCGACGCGGCGGAGAGGCCCGCGCCTCCGCCGCCCCGGGCGCAGCCGAGCGCCGCGCAGACGGTCCAGGCCGCCCCGGACGCGGCGGAGGACGGGGAGGCCGAGGAGGACCGGGGGCCGTACGTTCTGCCGGGGCTCGACCTGCTCGACCCGCTCAGGGAGTCGACCGCGGACCACGGCGACGTGGTCGCGATCGGCCAGAAGCTCATCGAGACGCTCCGGATCTTCGGGGTGGACGCGGAGCTCGCCGACACCGTGCAGGGCCCCGTGGTCACGAAGTACAAGCTGGCCCTCGCGCCGGGCATAAGGCCCGAGAAGATCAAGACGCTCCAGAACACGCTGATGATGGCGATGAAGGCGAAGTCGCTCCGCATCGAGGCGCCCATCCCAGGCGAGGGGACCGTGGGCATAGAGATGCCGAACCGGGTCGCGGCGGGCGTGTCGTTCCGCGAGATCATAGAGTCCGACGAGTGGAGGAGGAACGTGGCGCTCGACCGCAGGGGGCAGGCCCGGTACAACCTGCCGCTCCTCTTCGGCAAGGACGCGGCCGGGCGCAACCTCGTGTCGGACCTCGCCACCATGCCGCACATGCTCGTGGCCGGCGCGACGGGCCAGGGGAAGTCCGTGTGCCTCAACTCGATAATAAACGGGCTTCTGATGTGCCGCACGCCGGAGCAGCTCAAGCTCATAATGGTGGACCCCAAGTGCGTGGAGTTCTCGTCCTACAGCAAGCTCCCCCACCTGCTCGTGCCGGTCGTCACCGACACGAAGAAGGTCGTGTACTCCCTGCGCTGGGCCGTCTCGGAGATGGAGAAGCGGCTCAAGATGTTCGCGAGGGCGGGGAAGCGCGACATCGTGGGCTTCAACACCCGCGAGGTGCTTACCCAGCCGGACATGTTCGGCTGCGACGAGGCCGGGAGCGACGGCATGCCCCGCACGGTGCCCTACATCGTGATCATCATAGACGAGGTCGCGGACCTCATGGCCTCCTCCGGCAAGGACGTCGAGCCCGAGATCGCCCGCATAACCGCGAAGGCCCGCGCCGCCGGCATCCACGTGATCCTCGCCACCCAGCGCCCAGACACCAAGACCATCACGGGCACGATCAAGTCCAACATCCCGGGGCGCGTCGCGTTCAAGACCTCCTCCTCGATCGACTCCCGCACGATCCTCGACGAGACGGGCGCGGAGGCCCTGATCGGCAGGGGCGACATGCTCTACAGGACGAAGGAGGGGATCCTCCTGCGGGCGCAGGGCGCGTGGGTGTCGGACGCCGAGATTGCGCGGATAACCGGCTTCATCCAGCAGCACGCAAGCGTCCAGTTCGACAAGACGTTCGCCTCGAAGCTCGCCAAGGTGAAGGAGGCGGCGATCTCCGACCCGTTCGCGGACAACGAGGACGACCCCGACAACGCGCCGCCGCCGGAGGCCGGCAGGACGTCCGGCGAGGCGGCGGGCGGCAAGGACGAGGAGCTCTACAACCGGGCGCTCGAGGTCGTGCGCCTCACGAACCGGGCGTCCACCTCCCACCTCCAGCGCAAGATGGGCATTGGCTACAACCACGCCGCAAGGCTCATCGAGGCGCTCGAGGAGCGCGGCGTGATCGGCCCCGCGAAGGGAGCGGGCCCGAGGGACATCCTGATCGACTTCAACGCGCTGGACGCGGACGGAGGCGGAGAGCCCTGCGCCGAGCCGGGCGCGCCGCCTATGGCGGAGGACGGTCTTGGGGAAGGCTGCCAGGAGGCCGCTCCGGACGGCGAGACCGGGCCGGACGGCAACGAGGGAATGCAATAGGGAGGAGAACGGACCATGTCATTCGGAGAGACGCTGCGCGCCGCGCGAGAGGCCAGGGGACTTACTGCATCGCAGCTGGCCGCCTCGACCCGCCTGCTCGTCCAGATAGTCGAGGGGCTGGAGAACGAGAACTTCAAGCGGATCCCCGCCGCCATATACGGGCGCGGGTTCGTGAAGATGTACTGCGAGACGGTGGGGCTCGACCCCAGGCCGATGGTGGCCGAATTCTCGGAGCTCTACGAGAGGCACAGGAACGCGCCGGACAAGGTCACGC
>CAVERN010000152.1:0-3520 GCA_963618095.1 bacterium
ATATATTATAGGGGGGGGGGGCACGTTGGCAAGTTGCCGAGGTGCCCCGACGGCTTTTGACGGCGAGTCCATTTGCGGAGGGGGTTGGATGGATCAGACAAACGCCATAGTGGACTGTGACGTGTCGAGGCTCGACGTGCCGCTAAGGCCGTTCAGGGCGCGGCAGGGGCATGGCTTCGTCGCCGTGCTGCGGCGAGTGCCCGCGGACGTGGAGGGGGTGTTCGTGCGCGTGTTCCGGGCGAACGGCGCGTACTTCGACGTGTCGGCGCACGAACACAGGGGCGGGGACTGGGTCGTGCGGATTCCGGCGGCGTGCTTTCCGTCGTCCGGTGATTTCGGGTACGAGGTGCATGGCGTGGCGGCGGACGGGCAGCCGTGCGCGATCGGGGAGGGGCGTCTGGCGGTGCAGTCGTTCAGCATGACCACGAGCCCGGTGGCGGTCGGAAGCGTGCAGGAGGTGGCGCAGCTGCCGTGCGAGGGCGGCGGCTTCGTGCAGGTGGTGATGAAGTGGGACGGGCACGAGTGGATGCCGGAGGCGGTGGCTTCCGCCATGGCGCACGACGGGACGGAGGCCGGGTCGTGAGAGCGCTCGTCCTTGTTGCGTCCGCGGTCTTCGCGGGGCGTTGCTTCGGGCTGGCTGCGTCCCAGGCGTGGGTGGAGCAGTTCGTCTCGAACTACGTAGCCCGTGCGCCCGCGTCTGTCGAGGCGTCGGTGGTGACGGCGCATTCCAGCGGAGCCGTTGTGGCGACCACCGCTGTCGGCGACGGGACTGAGATGCGGCTGGAGCTGCCTGACTTCTCGGACGCCGCGTTGATGGCGACGAACTGCACGGACGCCGCCGTCTTGCGCGGGGTGACGAACGGATGTCTGTTCGTGTGGGACGGCGCGGGGGCGTATGTGTGCCCGGCGGGGGCCGTGTCGTGCACGGCGACGAATCTCGTGTGGGACGGGATGGGGTCCGTCCGGGGCTCTGACGGGCTGGATGGCTTTGCGGGATGGTTCGACGTGCGCGGGACGCTGGTCCAGCCCGGCACGAGCCTTTCGGTCACGAACGGACTGGCGGAGGCGGAGCGATGAGGCGGGTGCTTTTGGCGGCGTTGCTTGTGGCGTGCAGGGCGTGGGCGGACGTGCCCTCTGGCGCGGAGGGATGGTACACGCCGAATGGCGGCTTCGGTGTGTACTACGGCTACGGGATGGTGTCGATGTTTGACAACGACGGCAATGTCTACGACATACTGGTGGAGTGCGACGACGAGGGCAATGTGGAGCCGAAGTCGCCCATCGACCTGAACCTTTCGGACGCCGCCGGGACTGCCCTTAACGCGCTGATAAAGGCGTGTACGGCCGAGGCGTTGTCGAGGCGGAACAAGGCGGCGATCGAGACGCTGGGCGAGAACCTTGATTCGCTGTTCGGAGCGGACTCTACGTTGACGATGGAGCGGCAGGGGCCGGGCGACAGCAGGACGAAGGTGGACTACGGGCTGAAGATCACCACTGGGGGCGGCGGCGCGACTGTCTCGGTGACGGATCCGACGCAGTACGGGATGATGGTGGACGGCGTGTCGGTCGACTGGACGACGCAGTCGGCTGGCGGCAGGCTGTCCATCTTCGGGGTAGGACAGGCCTTCGCGGGGCAGATTGCGTATGCGAACGGCGCGGGCGGGATAGCGTGGGGCGCTCCGCCCGGAGGGGCGCAGGGGGACGGCAAGACCATCACCACCAACAGCGCGGGTCGTCTGTGCTTCGTGGACTGGGGCGGCAGCGGCACGTGCGGCACCAGCCTCGGCAGGATGCTGACGGAGCAGGAAGGCAAGGACAGGGACAAGCACTACGTGCTTGCGCGCTATGGGGACGGCAACAAGGCCGTGCTGCATTACGTGCCGCTGGGGGAGCGGATCGCGACGCCGGACGACGTGAGCGTCGAGGCGGACAAGGACGGGCGGCATGGGCTGAAGGGCTTCGCCGACCCCGCGGGGTGCAAGGCCGACCTGAACGACATGCTGACGAACACGGTGGAGGCGTGCGCAGACAAGGGGCGGCATAGGCTGCTGTGCAGATACGACGACGGATCGGGAGCGGTCGTGCACTGGATGCCGTTCCCCGAGAAGGCTCTCGACGTCGGCACGGGGTGGAGCGGGTCGTTCTCGTACTTCGGCGGACGGATCCACGATGGGTGCGTCACCGTCGGGCGCAGGCCGCTCCTGGTGTCCGGCATGGACGCGGTCGAGGGGGACTACCGCGTCCGGGTGACGCTCGGCGAGGTTCCGAAGGCCGTGCTCGAGGCTGGCGATGGGTTCGAGGGACCGTCGGGCGACGACTGCTACATCCCCGTGATGACGCTCAGCGGCGGGAAGGTGGCTGCGGACTACAGGGGGTCGTTCGTGGTGCCGGCGTATGAATAGACAGGGGGGGGGGCTGACGTGATACCAACGATACTGCAGGGGGATACGGCGCGCGAGGTGTCGCTTGCGCTTGCCGATGGCTACGACTACGCGGGATGCGCCATGACGGTGGACTTCTGCGGCGTGTCGCGCTCGTTCTCCGGTCTCGAGGCCGGAGGGGTGGTGCAGGTTGCGTATTCGGCGGACGAGACTGCGGCGTTTCCGCTCGGGACGTCGAGGGTGGATCTGTCCCTGCGCAACGCGGCGGGCGAGGTGCGCTCGCTTCCGTGGGCGAAGATCAAGGTGACGGACGCGCCGACGGAGGTGTATGCGGCGCAGATCGCGATCGATCCTATCTCGCTGGACGTCGACGACCTGACTGCCGCCGATTCGCTCGGAGCGGTGAAGTCGCGTCTGAACGCCGTGATGGCATTTCTTCGCCGGACGTCCGCCGCGCTTGCCGCGGCGGCCATGCTCCCCTTCGAGGCTGACGCGGCGGCGGCGGCGACCGCCCCGCTCGACGAGATTCCCGGCACGGCGGGGGTCGTGACGAACGTGACGTTCGAGGGGCTTGCGACGGAGGGCTACGTGGATGGCGTGGCGTGGCACGCCACCAACTACGTGGACGAGGTGACGGGGGATCTGGCCGACGACGTCGCCGCCGCCAAGGGCAAGGCGCAGAACGCGCTGAACGGCGTGTCCTCGCTCAGGAGGGCCGGGTATCTCACCACGAACGCCCTCTTCGCCGTCGAATGGCTCGACACGTGGCGGCTTTCGAACGGCGAGACCGCGAGGCTGTACTGGACGTGGGACGAGGAGAACGGGATCGGCGGATGGACGAGCGACACGAACGGCGTGGACTTCCTCGAAGGGACGTTCCCCGCCGGGGCGTACATCCAGGAGAGCGGCTCCGCCGCCGACGAGGGGCTCACGACGCTGACGCGGCTCATGCTCTTCGGCGCGGACGGCGAGGACGTCTGGCAGGGCACGGCCCGGCGTGAGTCGCGCAACGGCCTCGGGCTCGCGACGCTCGCCGACCTTGCGCCGGTGGCGGCGGACGCTTCGGCGGCGAAGACGCAGTCTGCCTCGCACGCCGACGACAAGTCCAACCCGCACGGGGTGACGGCTTCGCAGGTGGG
>CAVERN010000153.1:0-3506 GCA_963618095.1 bacterium
GTCGTCGGGGTTGTGGGTTATTATGAAGTCGGGCTGGGCGTACTGTATCACCTCAACCACCTTGTTGCGGCTCTCGGCGTTGTCCGCGTAGATGTCCAGGTCGTCGAAGAGGCCGTCCAGCACCTCTATGCCGGCGAGCTTGCCGGCCTCGCGCGCCTCCTGGGCGCGCATCGGGATGAGATCCTTCGGCTTGATTATCACATGCCCCAGCGACCCGGTGCAGAGATGCGCCACCACGACGCGATCCCCGCGCTTCACGCATTTCGCCAGCGTCCCGGCGCACGCTATCTCCACGTCGTCCGGATGGCATCCTATGGCCAGTACGTTCATTGCGCCACCTCCCCCGCTATGTTAGAGTTCCCTGATCTTCAGGTTGCGGAACGACACGGTGGAGTCCGAATGGTCCTGCAGGAGGATTCGGCCCTCGGGCGTCTCGCCCCACCTGTTGCCGTCCGTGCCCCACGTCGCGTACTTCGACTCCGCGACCGCCCGGCGGAACGCCTCCGAGCCGCGCTCGTACTCGAGCACCTTCTTGCCGTTCAGCCAGTGCTCCACGTGGCTGCCCTTCGAGACGATCATGCCGGTGTTCCACTCGCCGAGGCCGTTGCAGACCCTCTCGGCGTTGGCCGGGATGAGGTCGTAGAGGGACGCGACGCGGCGGTTGCCGTCCTCGCCCTTGCTCCAGTCCGGATGGCCCTTGTCGAGGATCTGGTACTCCTCGCAGGTGCCGCGGTTCTTCGTCTCGTCGTAGAAGTACTTCACGCCGGAGTTCGCGCTGTCCGTGAGGCGGAAGTCGAACTTGAACATGAAGTCCCTGAACTTCCGCACCGTGCAGATGTCTCCGCCGCCGCCGAGCTTCGCGTCCTCAGGCGGGATCTCGACGAACTTGCCGTTGGCGACGCCCCTCTTCGGGAGCACCGTTAGCACGCCCTTGCGCATCGTCCAGCCATGATCTGGGAACGCCTTGCACTTCGACTTCACGCCAACCCACCCGGCGGAGGTCCTGCCGTCCCAGAGAAGCTGCCATCCCTCGGCCTTCTCCTTGTCTGAGAGCGTGTTCGGTGCCTGCTCCGGCTCGCAGAACGTGCAGCACCCGGCAATGGCGGCGAGCGCTCCGGCAATCATGATGTTCTTCATCTCTTGATCAGTCCTTTCCTTATTATGATGTACTTTTGCCGCCCATTATACCACACTTGCGCGAAAGGCTGAACGGAGACCTTTCGCGCAGCCCGCAAGACGCGCTATCACCGGGACGGGGACTTCCCGAACTTCACCCAGACGAAGTCGAGCTTCTCGGAGATCCCGGCGACGAGGCTCGCGCCGTCGAACGACGCCGCGCCGCGCCCGCCGATGACCTTCGCCTCCGCGAACGACGCGCCCATCCCGAAGATCGGCCTGAGGTCGAGCCTGCACGTCTCGTCCTCGCTCAGCTCGCGGAACAGCAGCGCGTACCCGCCCGTCCCGTCCGCCGCCTCGGACACGAAGCCCGTCCAGGACACCCCGTCGGGACGGGAGCCGACCGGGTGGATCACCCCGCCGTGCCAGCGCGCGCGCTCGGCCTTCCACGTCCTCACGAGCGGCGCGATCGCCGCCATCGACCTCTCGGAGACGTCGGAGAGCTCCATCCACGCGAGCGGCGAAGCCGCCATCACCGTCGCGAAGAGGGCGTCCGGACGGTATCTCCCGTGCCCGAGCGGACTCCACTCGTAGTTCTCGTGGTTGGTGTCCGGGTTGTTGAACTCGAAGCGCAGGCGCACGGGGTCGATGACGTGCGAGAGGTCCCACAGGTTCTTGAGCGTGTGGTGCGGCCAGTAGACGGGACGGCGCGTGTAGCGGTTCTCCACGAAGAGCGGCCCGACGTCGAGAAGGCCGAAGAAGCCCGGCCTCACCTCCGCCGTGCAGTCGAGGTCGAACACCATGTCGCCGTTCGAGCCGGCGAGCATCTTGTCGAACATCCGCCGGTTCCGCGAGAGGGCCGTCGGCGAGAAGAGCTTCATCGAGTCCATCTTGAAGAAGTCGATCCCGAGGCGCCGGTGGTAGTCGAGGAGGCAGTCCGCGTCGCGCTCCCAGTTCGCCGCGTCGTCGCTCGAATCCGGGCCGAACCACAGGCCGAAGCGCATCCCCTTCTCCTTCGCCTTCTGCACGAGGAGGCCGAGGCCGTCCGGGAAGCGCTCGAGATCCTCCTTCCAGAAGTCCGGGCTGACGGCCCAGTAGCCGTTCCACACCTTCTTCTGCCCGGCGATCTGCGCCTTCTTCGAGTTCGCGCTGCGCCCGCGCTGCCATCCGTCGTCGATCTGGATCACGTCCACGCCCATCCTCGCGCCGGCCTCGATCTCCTTCAGGAGGAAGTCCTGGCAGATGCGGCTGTCGCGGTTGCCCGCGCCCCAGGTGTTGGAGAGGAGAAGCCCGTCGCGCCCGGGACGGTACGGGCGTATCGACCGCTGGAAGGCGACGAGCGCGCGGCGGCGTCCCGCCGCGCCGCCCGCGTAGGCGAGCTCCGCCAGGGGATATCCGTTCGCGAGCAGGGCGACGCCCCTGCTCTTGCCGCTGACGATGAAGTCGTCCACGGGGCTCGGACGGCTCGCCGGCATCGGCGCGATCCGCACGAAGACGAGCCCGTCGCCGCTGACCACGTCCTGCACGTCGAGGCAGGTAGTGGCGAGCGAATACGGCCAGTCGTAGTTCATGAGGAGGCGCCCGTCGGACACGAGGAGATGGTCGCGGATGTCCGACTGGTCGAGCAGGAGGAAGTCCGTGGCCTTCACATGGCGCTCCGCCAGTCCGATCACGTCGCTCGCGTCCATCGCCGCGCGCAGGCGGCGGTCGTCCTCCTTGAGCGTCTGCCACCGGCGGGCGCCGTCGTGGACCGGCTCGAGCCTCGACGCGCCCGGGCGCGTCGCGACGACGCCCGGCATGGACGGATAGAGGTCGAGCCGCGTGACCGCCCCGCCGGCCGTCACCTCCACGCGCACGCCGTCCGCGCTCGCCGGGCCCCACTTGGCCGGACGGGCGTCCACCGACAGCGCGTCGCAGCCGTCGCCCGCCGCGGCGCGGCCGGGCCAGACTGCCCCGTCCGCCGCCCTGAACGCGACGGTGCGCAGCACGCCGTTCGACGACACGTAGCTCCGCGAGAAGTACGCGTTGCCGACCTCGAGCGTCCGCTCGGTCCACACGACTCGGCATCCATTTGCGACAAGCTCGCCGCCGGCGGCGGAAAGCGCGCACGCGGCAGCCGACCAGAACAGCAGTCCTCTTCTCATTTTCACGACCTCTCCTTCTTCGGAAATTGCCGGCGACTCAGTTCTTGAAGCTGTGGATCGGCGCGGGGATGCGGCCCTCGCGCGCGACGAACGCCGCGCACGAGAACGGCGAGACGCGCATCACGGGCGCGCGGCCGAGGAGGCCGCCGAACTCTACGGCGTCGCCCTCCTTCTTGCCCGCGACGGGGATTACGCGCACGGCCGTCGTCTTCTGGTTGACCATGCCGATCGCCGCCTCGTCCGCGA
>CAVERN010000154.1:0-3500 GCA_963618095.1 bacterium
CTGCGACCGCATCCACCTCTGCGACGACATGCTGCGCCTCGTCTTCACGCGCCGCCCGCTCGAGCACGTCCAGATGATCACGGACTCTCTCCGGTGCTCGCACTGCAAGGACGGCTACGCGTTCGAGATGGGCGGGCTGAAGGTCGAGCTCAAGAACGGCGAGGCGCGCCTCGTGGAGGGCGGCAACCTCGCCGGCTCCACGCTCTGGATGGGCAATGGGCTGAAGAACGTGCATGACGTCACGGGCATCCCGCTGAAGGACCTGGTGCGCACGACGTCCTGGAACCAGGCGATCGAGCAGGGCTGGGGCGACAGGCTCGGGAAGGTCGAGAAGGGCTACGCGGCCGACCTCGCCGTGCTGGACCCGAAGTCGTTCCGGGTCAGGGCCGTGTTCCTTGACGGTGAACGCCGTATCTGATATAATTCGCGCTTCTCTTTTTGGAAGTGGAGTAATCTGAATGAACGTCGAACTCTTGAAGAAGGCCCACGAGCGCGTCCCGTCGGTGCCTGTGCTCGTGAACCTCATCTCCAAGCGCGTCAAGCAGCTCATCAACGGCGAGAAGCCGCTGGTGCGCCCGCTCTCATCCGACGAGGAGAAGGTCGACACGGCGCTCCGCGAGGTCGTGGAGGGCAAGCTCATCTCCGAGGTCGACTTCGACGCGATCGCCCGCGCCGAGGAGGCGAAGACGAAGTGGGCCAAGCACTCCTCGTCGCGCCAGATATTCGCCGACGACGAATAGCGTGGGCGAGAGGAAACATACGCCGCCGGGCGATCTCGCGGTCAACCGCAGGGCCTGGCACGATTATGCCGTGCTCGACAGGGTCGAGTGCGGCATTCAGTTGACGGGCACGGAGGTGAAGGTGGTGCGCCATGGGGACGCCTCCCTCTCCGGCGCGTACGGGGCGGTTCTCGGCGGCGAGCTCTTCGTGTGCTCGATGAACATCCCCACGTACGAGTTCGGCAACCGCTTCAACCACGACCCGAAGCGCAACCGCAGGCTCCTCGTCCACGCGAAGGAGATAGAGTCCCTGCGGCTCAAGACGGAGGCGAAGGGGCTTACGCTGGTCCCGCTCAGGCTCTACCTGAGGCATGGGCGCGTAAAGCTCGAGATCGGGGTGTGCCGGGGCAAGGCCCTCCACGACAAGCGCGAGACGCTCAAGGCAAAGGCCCTCCGGCGCGACCTGGAGCGGGGAGAGTAGGCCGCCGGGCGGGGGGCATCTTCAGGAACGTCAGGTCAACCGTTAACGGAACAGGGAAAGGAAGGGCATATGGCAGGGGACGCATCAATCAGCAGGCGGGACTTCATTTCGGCGGCCGGGGCGTTCGCCCTCGGCGGCTGCGCGTCGGTCGGGACGGCGGCGCGGCCCGAGCCGAAGTTCGCGTGGTCGTACCTCGCGCACTTCGGGATCAACTCCTGGTTCGACGTGCCGCTCGAGACGCAGGATCCGGGCCTTGAGGAGAAGTGGCTCACCAGGTGCTGCGCGGACCACGTGAGGTTCGACGAGGACACCTGGCGGCGGATGTCGGAGGCGCTCGCGAAGGCGGGGTGCAACCAGATCGTCATCGACCTCGCGGAGATCGTGAGGTATCCGAGCCACCCGGAGCTCGCCGTGAAGGGCTCCTGGAGCGTGGAGAAGCTCCGGGCCGAGCTCGGGCGCCTGCGCGCGATGGGCTTCGAGGTTATCCCGAAGCTGAACTTCTCCACCTGCCACGACACCTGGCTCAAGGAGTACCAGCGCATGGTCTCCACCAGGAAGTACTACCAGGTGTGCGCGGACGTGATCCGGGACGTGGCGGAGATCTTCGACCGTCCGCGCCTCTTCCACCTCGGCTACGACGAGGAGGCGGGGAACTACCAGAAGAGGCACCTCCTCGCGATCTGCCGCCAGGGCGATCTCTGGTGGCACGACTTCCTCTGGTTCGCGAAGGTGACGGAGGAGGCCGGGTGCCGTCCGTGGATCTGGAGCGACTACGTGTGGAAGCACAGGGACGAGTTCCTCCGGCGCATGCCGAAGAGCGTGGTGCAGTCCAACTGGTACTACGGCAGGCACTTCGACCCGAAGAAGCTCGGCTCCTCCGCCTACTACGTGGAGTCGTACGAGTGGCTCGACAAGGCGGGCTTCGACCAGATGCCGACCGGCTCGAACTGGAGCTGCGACGAGAACTTCCCCGGCACGGTGGCCTTCTGCGACGCGAAGTGCGACGCAAGCCGGATCAAGGGGTATCTGATGGCGCCGTGGACGCGCACGCTCGCCTCGCACGAGAAGAAGTCCATGGAGGCGATCGAGATCATGGGCCGCACGATACGCGGCCGCGCGAAGTGACGGAGCAGCCTCTGCTCCCACGGGGCCCGACTGTTGCGCAGCTCGACGCCCTCGAAGTCTGCGCCAGACACGGAACGCCATGTGGTGTCCGTCCCAAGCCGTTCTCCGTGATGCACATCTCCGACACGCATCTCACGGCCGCCTATCCGGACGAGCCGGAGGACAAGCAGAAACTCCGCGTCAAGCGGACGCGCGGGTTCGGCGGACGCCAGGAGGAGGCGTTGCACGATTCGCTCGACTGGGCGAAGCGGAACGTCGACTACGTGATCCACACGGGCGACCTGATCGACTGGCAGAGCCGGGCGAACCTCGACCTTGTGAGGAAATACTTCGGCGCGAACATGACGGGCTGCCTCGGCAACCACGAGTTCTCGCCGAGCATGTGGCTGAGCGTGCCGAAGGAGGAGACGACCGAGGCATACAAGGTCCGCTCGCGCGACCTGCTCAGGGGCGCGTATCCGTTCGACCTCGAACTGCAGTCGACGGTCGTCGAGGGCGTGAACTTCGTCACGATGGACGACGCCTTCGGCACGTTCACGGTGCGCCAGGTCGTGCGCTTCGCGGCCGAGGTCGCCAAGGGGCTTCCGATCGTGCTGTGCCTGCACGTTCCGCTCTACACGCCGCACATCTGGCGGACGAGCCGGAAGTTCTGGAACGAGGGCCGGCTTTTCCGCGACGCGGCGGAACCGCCGCCGCTCTCCGCCTACAAGCGCCAGAAGGAAGATTCGTTGACGTGCGCGTTCATCGATTCTCTGCGCCGCGAGCCGCTCCTGAAGGCCGTGCTCGTCGGGCATTCCCACATCACGGTGCAGGATCGCTTCTCGCCGACGGCGATGGAGTTCGGCGTCGGCGGCAACTTCCTCTTCCACGCCCAGGAGATCCTCTTCTCGTGAAGCCCGGCCTGGCAGTTCTCTGCGCTTTCGTCGCGTCCCCGCTCTTCACGGCCGCGCCCGTCGCCGTCTTCTACGAGAAGGGCGCGGTCGTATCGCCGCTCATCCAGGGGCAGAAGCGCTACGTGCGCGTTCAGCCGGCGGGGCTCGACTGGGCGGAGGGCGTGGTGCCCACGCCGCACGGCGACATTTCCGTCCGATGGGATCGTCTGCCGTCGGGCGAGCTGAAGCGCCACGCCCCACTCCGGCGACCGCGAGGCGTTCTACCGCCTGATCGCCCTCCTC
>CAVERN010000155.1:0-2220 GCA_963618095.1 bacterium
CAATCGAATTGGAGACCATCTTGTCCTTGCCATTTTCCATCGTGTATGGGAATGGCATCTCGTTTAATGTAAGGACATGGTTTACGCCGCTTTTGGGCGTCTTTTTCTCGATCTTGAAGAAGTAATCTGGGAATCCATGTTCTATGGAAGTCTGGATTCCGAATGTTGAGAGTTCGGATAGAAGGAATGCAAATAAGTCTTTGCTCTCATTTCCGGAGAGGTCTCCTGTTTCGAGCATAGGTTTCCTTTCTATTGTTGTGTTTTCACAATGAGCTATATGCAGATGGGACGCATTATATCAAATCACCACCATCCCATTGGAGGATAGAATGAGGGCGTAGGCATCGCGGCTCGTTCCTCGCCTCGATCAAAAACGGGCGGCAAGCGCGGGCGGAGATTTACGATTTGCGATTTGCGGCTGGCGGTGGAACGCCAGCCCTACCATACCAACTGCCAACTACGCAGCGGACCCATTACCAGGCCGGGTCCCAGCTGAGGTCGAGGCGGGAGGCCCTTCCGGGGGGCACGGCGAACTCCCTCGGGGACGAGCGCACCGTCACCCACAGGCCGTCGCGCTCGAACGACACGTACTCCCGCCCGTTCGCGCCCGCAAGGCGGATTGCGCCGCCCTCGCCCCCCTCCGCCAGGGGACGCGTCACGCTGATGAACAGAGGCGTGGACTGCCTGGAGAGGAACTCCACGTCCAGCCCCTCCGCCCGCACCGACCGGGCGTCCTCCCCGCACTCGGGCGACGCCACGCACCGCCTGACGCCCAGGTCGGCGAGCGCCGCCGCCGCCTGCGAGTTGAAGGCGTACAGGGTCCAGTCGGCGGTCACGTCCGCGACGCCAAGGGACCTGAGGAGGCGAAGCCCCGCCAGGTCCGCCGCCTCCCACTTCCCGTAGCCCCGCCGCAGAAGCGCCTTGACGCGCCCGCGAAGGCGGCCGAAATCGTCCTCCCTGGTGAAGACCGGCAGCGCGAGGCGCGCCCCGGCGGCAAGCCCGTCCACGGCCCCGGAGCGGCCGATGGCGACCACCGTCTCGTCGAAGCCCCCCTGCGGGACCGGCTGCCCGAGGCGCACCTTCACCGTCGAAGGCGCGCGCCCGGGACGCTCGACCGTCGCATCGCGCCGCGCGCCGAGCGACGCGACGGCGCGCGCCGCGCTCTCCGCGACGGCGGAGCGCCGCGCGGCGTCAAGCCTCTCCACGAGGCTGCGCCTCAGGGAGTTCAGCGCCGACGACGGCACGAACAGGCCGTCCGGGTTCTCCACCTCCGCCGAGGCGAGGCGCCATCGGCTTCCCCCGAGCCTGCCGAAGCACCTGCGTACCGCCGGGACGGTCTCCTCGGGATGCTCGGCCCTCTGCGCGGAGGCGAGCGGCGCCTCCACCCTCACGCCCCCGGCCTCCGCCTCGACGGACTTCGCCGAGATCCGCACGGAGACGTCCAGGCCGTCCCTCCCGACGCACTCCGAGCGCCGGAAGGACGGCGTCGGGAAGCGGCGCCGCACGGCGTTGGACATCGTGCAGCGCACCTCCACGGCGCGGCCGGCGGACGAGAGCGCCTCGGCAAGGGCCGGGTCCGTGACCTCGATCTCGACGTCGCTCCCGGCGGGCGCCTCGAACACAGGCCTCCGGGAGATCGCCAGGCGCATCTCCCCGATGCCCATGCCGAGCGGGCGGTCGGCCCCGGGGCCGGACGCCGTCCGCCCGGCGAACGCGAACTGCAGCCCGTCGTGCCTTTCAAGCGCGCGGGACGTGTGCAGCCTCAGCCAGGAGCGTCCGCGCCGGTCCTTCGCCAGGCGCTTCGCCACCCCGACCGGCGTGCCCTGGTGCCCCAGGTTCACGGGGTCTATCAGATCCTCGGCGCGCTGGCCCCACCCGTCCGCGTAGAGGCGCGTCGTCGCGCGCGAGAACACAGTCTCGAGATCCGCGCGCGAGGTCCCGGACCTCCCGGAGTCGAGCAGCTCGCGGTAGCGCCTCACGACCGAGGCGACGTACAGCTCGGACTTCATTCGCCCCTCGATCTTGAGGGACGCGACGCCGGCCTCGCGAAGCGCGTCGAGGCGGTCGTCGAGCCTGAGGTCCTTCATCGAGAACGGCAGCGACGCCGAGCCGTCCGGCCGGGAGTAGCGCATCCTGCAGCAGTAGGCGCAGCGGCCGCGGTTTCCGCTCCGCCCGTTCTCCATGGCGGAGAACAGGCACAGCCCGGACACAGAGTAGCAC
>CAVERN010000155.1:2230-3493 GCA_963618095.1 bacterium
GAGTAGCACAGCGCCCCGTGGACGAACGCCTCGAGCTCGCACCCGCACCTCTGGGCTATCGAGCGGACGTCCGCGATGGGCAGCTCGCGAGAGAGGACCACGCGGCTGAACCCGAGGTCCCTCATGGCGAGCACTCCCTCGAGATTGTGCGCGACGAGCTGCGTGGAGGCGTGGAGGCGCAGCCTCGGGAAGAGCCTCCTCGCCATGCGCGCGACGCCGAGGTCCTGGACTATCAGCGCGTCCGGAGACGCGTCCTCGAGCGCCGCGAGGAGCTCCGCCGCGGCTGGAAGCTCACGGTCCGCCAGCAGGGTGTTGAACGCCACGTAGACGCGACGGCCCTTCGCGGCGGCGACGGACAGGAGGTCGGAGAGCTGCCCGAGCGAGAAGTTCACGGCCTGCGCGCGCGCGGAGAACGAGTCCAGCCCGAGGTAGACGGCGTCCGCGCCGGCCTCGAACGCGGCCAGGGCCGTGTCGAAGGACCCGGCCGGCGCAAGGAGCTCGATGGAACCGTCGCCTGACGTCGCCTGCCTGCCTTTGCGCTACTTGGAGCCGACGGAGATCACCGTGAACGACGCCACGAGGACGGCGGTGCCGAGCGCGAGCAGCGCCTTCGTCTTCGCGCTCGTGCCGCGCCACTCGCCGGTCGCGACGCCGATGATCGTGGAGAAGAAGATCGTGGACGCCATCATCACGGCGAAGGAGATGTACCTGAGCTCGCCCATGAGCGGCTCGCCCGCCTTCGTGCAGACGAACTGCATCACCCACATCACGCCGATCGCCGCGCACAGCAGGAGGTTGCGGGCGGACGGGCGGGCGTAGTCGCCGAACGTCCTGTGCGCGAGGTTCTGCTGCAGGCACCAGAGCGCCGACACGGAGAAGCCGCCCCAGAGGACGACCATTATGACCGGCATCCCCTGCCACGGGAACGGCGCGCCCTGGGCGACGACGCCCGCCTTGACGGCCGCCGCGTACGCCGCCGACTCGATCGTGCCGCCGGACTGCAGGCCGAGGTTCATGCACGCCGAGCACACCCCGGAGATCACGGCGACGACCATGCCCTTCCTGAAGTCGAACTCGGCGACCACCTTCCTCTTCTCCTCCTCGGGCAGCTCGTCCTCCTTGCTCTTGCCGGCGAAGCCCACGAAGCCGATGCCGGCGAGCGAGCCGACCACGCCGCAGAGCACCACGATCTTCCCCGAGACGAGCGCGCCCGAGGCGTCGAAGAGGAGCGACGCCGCCTCGCCGTTCATTATCGGGGGCAGG
>CAVERN010000156.1:0-3480 GCA_963618095.1 bacterium
GATCCGCCACTGGCTGAAGTTCTCGCAGGACCACCGCGAGGCGCTCCTGAAGGGCGCGTTCCGTCCGCGCCATCCCGAGAACGGCTACACGTCGATAGAGGGCGAGAGCGCGACCGAGCGCGTCGTCGCCGTCTATTCGGACGAAGTCTGCGCTTCGACGGGTTCGGCGGACCGCGACGTCTACGTCATCAACGCGACGGGGAAGGCGGGGCTCGCTCTTCGCCTCGCCGCGCCGTGCGAGAAGGCCGAGCTCTACGACACCTTCGGCCGGCTCGTCGCGACGGCCGCGCTCCCCGCAGGCCTCCAGGACGTCGCCGTCCCCGCCTCCGGCTACGTGAAGCTCGCAGGACGGCGCCTCGCGCATCGCGCTGACGAGTCCGAGGCGGCGCGCGCGAAGATCGAGGCGGCCGTCGCGGAGAGCGACCGGGCGATCGACGCCGAGCAGGCCAGGCTGAAGGACCGCGCGTCCCTTGCCGACTACGCGCATCTCGTCGCGCGCTCGAACGGCGACGGACGCTCCTCCGGCCGCGGCGAGATCGGCGAGCTCGTGGTCGAGCCGTGAACTGACGGCGGACGGGACGCTACTGTGAGGCGAATTTTCGGAAAAAGGAAAAAAAGGAGTCGGGAAATGAAGCGGAAGATGGTTTCGGATCAGATCAAGGCGGGCAACGAGCGCGCGCCGCACCGGTCGCTGCTGTTCGCCACGGGGCTGACGCGCGCGGACATGAAGAAGCCGTTCATCGGCATCTGCAACAGCTACGAGAGCTTCGTGCCGGGCCACTGCCACCTCGACAAGGTCGGCGAATGGATCAAGCAGTGCGTGATCGAGGCCGGCGGCGTGCCGATGGAGTTCAACACGATCGCCGTGTGCGACGGCATCGCCATGGCGCACGCCGGCATGAAGTACTCGCTGCCGAGCCGCGAGCTGATCGCCGACAGCGTGGAGACCGTGGCGCGCGCGCACTGCTTCGACGCGCTCATCTGCGTGCCGAACTGCGACAAGATCGTGCCCGGCATGCTCATCGGCGCTCTGCGCGTGAACATCCCCACGATCTTCGCCTCCGGCGGCCCGATGGCGCCGGGCAGGCATCCGGCCACGGGCGCCGACACGGATCTCAACTCCGTCTTCGAGGCGGTGGGCGCGGAGAACGTGGGGCGCATCACGAAGCGCGAGCTCGAGGCCGTTGAGGAGACGAGCTGCCCGGGCTGCGGTTCGTGCAGCGGCATGTTCACTGCCAACTCGATGAACTGCCTCTACGAGGCGCTCGGCATGGCGCTGCCCGGCAACGGCACGATCCTCGCGATCGACCCGCGCCGCAAGGAACTCTACCGCCAGGCCGCGTTCCGCGCGGTGGCGCTCGCCAAGGCGGGCGGCCCGTGCCCGCGCGACCTCGTCACGCGCGAGAGCCTCGACAACGCGCTCACGCTCGACATGGCCATGGGCGGCAGCACGAACACCGTGCTGCACACCCTCGCCATCGCGCGCGAGGCGGAGGTGGACTACTCGCTCGAGCGCATGAACGAGATCTCCGCGCGCACGCCCTACATCTGCAAGCTCGCGCCGTCCGGCCACTACCACGTGAGCGACCTCGACCGCGCCGGCGGCATCATGGCCATTCTCAAGCGCCTGCCGAAGAACCTGCTCAACCTCAAGGCGAAGACCGTCTCGGGCAAGACGCTCGGCGCGCAGATCGCCGCCGCGAAGGTCCTGGACGACGACGTGATCCGTCCGCTCGACCGCGCCTACTCTGCCGACGGCGGCCTCGCCGTGCTGTGGGGCAACCTCGCCGAGCGCGGCGCCGTGGTGAAGAAGGGCGGCGTGGCGCCGAGCATGATGACCTTCACGGGCAAGGCGATCTGCTTCGACAGCCAGGAGGAGGCCTGCGCGGGCATTCTCGGCGGCAAGGTCAAGCCCGGCCACGTGGTCGTGATCCGCTACGAAGGCCCCAAGGGCGGCCCGGGCATGCAGGAGATGCTCGCCCCCACGAGCTACATCATCGGCGCGGGCCTCGGCGAGAGCGTGGCGCTCATCACCGACGGACGCTTCAGCGGCGCCACGCACGGCGCGTGCGTGGGCCACGTCTCGCCCGAGGCTGCCGAGGGCGGCCTCATCGGCCTGCTCCAGGACGGCGACGAGATCACGATCGACATTCCCAACCGCGCGATCTCCGCGAAGCTCGCCAAGGCCGAGATCGCCAGGCGGCGCAAGGCGCTCGCGCCCTGGTCGCCCCGCATCAAGGGCGGCTGGCTCGAACGCTACGCAACCTTCGTGGGCAACGCCTCCACCGGCGCCTCGCTCAAGCATGATACGCGGCATTGACACTATGAAAACGACGAATGAAATGAGCCGCCGGGGATTCCTGGCGGGAACGGGGGCGCTTGCGGCGACGGCCGTCGCCGCGCCCGGGGCGGGCAAGGCGGCGCCCGAGGCACGGGATCCGTTTCTCGGAACGCAGGGCGTTCCGCTGAAGGTCGGCTTCCCCAACCTCCAGGCGCCGGGCGAGACGACGATGGGCGTGTCGTGGAAGGTCTCGGGCCTCGCCAAGGGCGTCGTCGAGTATGCGGACAACCCCGCGTTCGAGAACTCGGCCTTTGTTCGTCCGGGCGGCTACGGACTCGTGCCGGTCGACGTCTCCGCGCTGCAGGTGCGACTCGAGGGCCTGAAGCCGGCGACGCGCTACTGGTATCGCACGATCACGACGCCGTTCGTCGATTACAAAAACATCTACGCCGCGAAGCTCGGCGAGCCGGTCGTCTCGAAGGCGTATTCGTTCACGACGCTTGGCGCCGGGGCGCCCGCGCGCTTCTGCGTGATGAACGACACGCACGCGCAGTGGAAGCCGTTCCAGATGATCGTCAAGAAGCTGAAGGAGCTCGCGCCGGCGGCCGTCGTCTGGAACGGCGACGCGACCAACACCACGCAGAAGAAGGAGACCGCCGTCAAGATCTTCCTCGACCCGCCGGTCGAGGACCGCGACTACGCGACGTCGATCCCCGTCCTCTTCGAGTCCGGCAACCACGACTTCCGCGGCAGCTGGATCTCGAAGAAGGAGGAGGTCGTGCTGCCGCGCCATCCGGCCGAGCGCCGCGGCGACCAGTGGGACCTCAAGTGGAACTTCGCCGTGCGCCTCGGCGACATGGCCCTCGTCGGCATGGACACGGGCGAGGACAAGCCGGACGCCCATCCGAAGTGGTTCGGCCTCGCGAACTTCGAGCCCTACCGCCGGGCGCAGGCGGACTGGCTGCGGGAGCAGCTCGCGCGGCCCGAGATCGCGTCCGCGAAGTTCAAGGTCCTCTTCTGCCACATTCCGCTCTTCGCGGCGGAGGATCATCCGGACTATCCGCACGACGGCGTGAAGGTCGATCCGCAGGACTACGCCTACTGGTCGCGCGAATGCCACGACCTCTGGGCGCCGATCCTCGAGAAGGGCGGCGTGCAGCTCGTCGTCTGCGGACACAAGCACCGGTTCCGCTTCGACG
>CAVERN010000157.1:0-3429 GCA_963618095.1 bacterium
CGATGCGGTCGCCGACCTTGCGCATCTCCTCCTTCGCCGCGGCGATGTCGCCGCCCTCCTTGGCGACGCGGCCGATGTCCTTGGACGCCGCGTTGCGCTTCGCCTTCAGCGTCTCCGTCTCGCCGACGAGTGCGCGGCGCCTCGCGTCGAGGTCCTTCGCCCTCTGCAGCGTTTCCCTCTCGACGCCGCGGCGGGCCAGTGCCGCCGCAGTCGCGTCGAAGTCATCCCTAACCTTCTTGATGTCAATCATGTCTTGCTCCTTGAAGTCTGCATTATACCACAATGGCGCGGCGCCCCTCTCAGAGCGCCCGGCCCTGGACGAACGTGCCCACGTCCCTCCCGGAGAATATCGCGTCGAGGATCCCGGCCCTGCGCCCGTTGGCGATGACCACGTTCGCGCCGGCCTCCGAGGCGATCTTCACGGCCTTCAGCTTCGAGTCCATGCCGCCCTTGGAGAGGGAGCCCTTCTCCCCGGCCCTGACGAGCTTCAGGGCGTCCCTGAACGAGAATATCTCAGGGACGCGCCGCCCCCGGTCGTCGAGGAGGCCGTCCACCGTCGTCAGGAGCACCAGCGCGTCCGCGCACACGAGCCGCGCTATGAGGGCGGAGAGCTGGTCGTTGTCGCTGAACGTCAGGCCCTTTATCTCCTCGTCGGCGACCACGTCGTTCTCGTTGAGGACCGGCACGATGCCCTTCCTCACGAGATGGTCCAGCGCCCTGCGCACGTTCGCCGCCCGGCGGCGGTTGTCGAAGTCCGCGTGCGTGAGGAGCACCTGCCCGATCTGCACGCCCTTCTCGCCGAAGAGCCTCTCGTACTCGGTTATGTAGCGGGCCTGGCCGACCGCCGCGCACATCTGCACGTCGTTCACCTCGGCGGGGCGGGACTTCAGCCCGAGCGCCTCCACGCCGGCGGCGACCGCGCCGGACGAGACGAAGATCACCTCGCGCCCGGACGCCTCCAGCGAGCATATCCCCGACACGACGCGCCGCAGCGCGGCGTAGTCCGGCCTGCCCGACGCCTTCGCGAGCGCGTGCGTGCCGACCTTGACCACGATGCGCCGCGCGTCGCGCAGCACAGACCTCTCCCTCGAATGCGTCTCTCTCATTTCCTCTTCCTTCCAAGAACGGGCCTGTTGAACTCGAGCACCACGTTGTGGATGCGCTCGGCGAGCTCCGGATCCTCCTCGAAGAGGTTCTTCGGGTCCGAATACGTCTTGTTGTCTATCGCCGCGCGCACCGCCACGAAGCGCCCGTTGGACGGATGCTTCGTGCTGGTGAACATCTTGTCCTTGTCGAACAGCCCCGCGTTGACGAGATCCTGGAACACCTCCTGCACGTGCTCCGCGTCCACGTCGTAGATGCGCTCGCGGTAGTTCGCCACGGTGTCGCCCGCGATGTCCTTGGCGAAGCTGTCGGACACGCGCCTCGCCGTGCCGGTCTTCACCTCCACGCGCCCGGACCCCGTTATCCGCACGCTCACCCTCCGTATCGGCTCGCGCGTCGCGTTGTAGTAGTGGATCTCCACCCAGTTGAGCGGGGTCACGGTGACGTCCACGTACGGGTCGTCCCAGAAGAGCCCGCAGCCGGACGCCAGCGCGGAAAGCGCAAGCGCCGCCGCCGCGGAAAGAGCACGTCCTCCGATTCTCATCCAATGCCTCCTTTGCGCCTCGCCGCTCCGAGGGCGATCAGCCCCGCGCCATGCAGCGTCAGCGTCGCGTCGACGCTGAAGCCCAGCCCGCTCCCGCGCAGCGCCCACCGCGCGAAGCCGCCCGTGGCCACAAGGCGGAAGTCGTCCCTGAAGTTGCGCCTGAGCTGCCCCACTATCTCGCGCACCATTCCGCGATAGCCCACGACCGCGCCGAACCTCATCGCCTCCTCGGTGCTGCCGCCTATCCTCGGGCACCTCCCGCCCAGCTCCATCCTCGGGAGCTTCGCGGTGCGCTCGAAGAGATAGTCCCGCATGAGCGGGAAGCCCGGCGCTATCACGCCGCCACGCCACCTGCGGTCGGCCGTCACCACCGCCGCCGTGAACGCGGTGCCGAAGTCGCACACGATCACCGGCGCGCCGTACCTGTCCACCGCCGCCACGGCGTCCGCCAGACGGTCCGCCCCGATCGTCTCGGGACGGCGGTAGTCGAGCGTCACCCCGAGCGCCCCCCCGGCGAAGTCCGCGCTCGACGCCTGGTGGAACGGCAGGCCCGCCTGGACGGCGAAGGAGCGCCAGGCGCCGTCCGCCTCGGGGACCACGCTCAGGTACGAGACGGCGTCCGCCCCGCGCCCGCGCGCCAGCGCCGCCGCCGCGCGCATCGCCGCGTCGACGTCCCCGTCGAAGTGGGAGACATGAGAGACGCGGCCGCCGGACCACAGTCCAACGGCCGTACTCGTGTTCCCCACGTCGATGACAATGAATCTCATTGCGCGCTATTATAGCAGATTCTTGGAGGAGAGGAACTCCCAGACGCGGTCCATCCACGTGTAGCTGCCCGTGCCGGGCGAGGCCGTCTTCTGGAAGCAGTGGCCGCGCAGCGCGAGCGTGTGCAGGTCGCTCTGCACGCCCATCCGGCGCATCTGCTCCCAGAACTTCACCGAGTTCATCGCCGCCCAGCCGTCCGCGTCGCCGTGGATGAACACGACCGGCGCCGTGTCCATGTCGAAGAGCATCTCCGGCACGATCACGGCGGAGTCGTCGTTCCCGCCCGTCGCGTTGCCCCGCTCCGCGCCGTCCGTCAGGCCGTAGGCGGGATAGATCACGACGCCCCACTGCACCTTGCACGAGATCTTGTCGAGGTCGTCGATCGGCGCGTAGGCGTTCATGCGCGAGCTCGTCACGCCCATCATCGTGAGGTGCCCGCCCGCGGACGAGCCCATGATGCCGATGCGGTCCGGGTCGAGCCCGCGCGCCGCCGCCTGGGAGCGGACGAGGCGGATCGCGCGCTGCAGGTCCTCCCACGCCGTCTGGTGCTTCGGCAGGCCCTCCGGGCGCGGCGTGCGGTACTTCATCGTGACTACGGCCATGCCCTTCCCGTTCAGGTAGCGCCGCATCGGCGCGACCTCGAAGCCGTCCGGATTGTTGCCCGTGTAGCTTCCGCCCGAGTAGACGATCTGGATCGCCTTCGTCTTCAGCTCCTTCGGCATGTGCCACTCGATGTAGGGCGCGCACTGGTTCGTGCGGACGTCCGGCATCCCGCCCTCCGGCCAGACGCTCTGCCTCTCGCAGGAGGCGCGCGCGTCGTCGGACGCATAGCGGACCATCAGCGGCTCCTCCGGCGCGAGCTTCGAGGCGAACTGGATCTGGCTGAGGAACTCGACCGCGCGCTCGAGGCCGAACGCGCCGTGTCTCTTGTCAGAATAGAGGTGAAGCTCCGTCGGAATCTTCCGCTTGCGGAGCTCTCGGTAGCAGAGCGTCGAGCCGTTCGGCGTGTAGGGATC
>CAVERN010000158.1:0-3351 GCA_963618095.1 bacterium
CGCGTCGCCTCAACTGCCGCTTCAAGGATGCGGACGGCAAGACGAAGCTCGTCCACACGCTCAACGGCTCGGGCGTCGCGCTGCCGCGCCTCGTGGTCGCGCTTCTCGAGCAGCATCTGAACGAGGACGGCTCCGTGACGATCCCGGAGGCGCTTCGTCCGTACATGGGCGGCAAGGAGCGGCTTGAGCCGGTGAAGTGAGATGGACGAGAATCTGACCTCCAGGTGCGAGGCGTACGCCCGCAGGTACATGGACTATCTCTCCGTCGCGAAGACGGAGCGCAGGGCGTACGCCCGCGCGGTGGAGATGCTCGAGGAGGCGGGGTACCGGGAGATCTCCTCCTTCGACGCCCTCCGCCCGGGCGACAGGGTCTACCGCGGCTACCACGGCAAGACCGTGATGGCGGCCGTGATAGGCGAGCGGCCGGTGGCCGAGGGCATCCGGGTGGTCGGCGGCCATACGGACGCGCCGCGCCTGGACCTCAAGCCGCGGCCGCTGTACGAGAAGGACGGCGTCGTCTACTTCGACACCCACATCTACGGCGGGATAAAGAAGTACCAGTGGCTCGTGCACCCGCTCGCCATCTACGGCGCCATCGTGAAGAAGTGCGGGGAGAAGATCGACGTCGCCATCGGGGACGCGCCCGAGGACCCGGTCTTCATGATATCCGACCTCCTGCCGCACCTCGCGCACGACCTCGAGGACAAGAAGCTCAAGGACTTCTTCCCGGCGGAGGATCTCGACGTGATCGCGAGCGTGGGCAAGAAGGACGCCCTCCTCGGGATCCTGAAGGAGCGATACGGCGTGGAGGAGGACGA
Organism: bacterium; assembly: GCA_963618095.1. GTDB lineage: Bacteria > Verrucomicrobiota > Kiritimatiellia > RFP12 > UBA1067 > UBA1731. The sequence goes on from CAVERN010000158.1 coordinate 819, forward strand.
CTTCCTCTCGGCGGAGCTCGAGGTCGTCCCCGCGGGAATGCCACGCGAGGTAGGCCTCGACCGCTCGCTGATCGCGGCCTACGGGCACGACGACCGCGTGTGCGCGTACGCGGCCCTCTCCGCGCTGCTGAGGCTTGGGGAGACTCCGTCGGCGACGTGCGCAATCGTGATGTGCGACAAGGAGGAGATCGGCTCGATGGGCGCGACGGGGATGCAGTCGAGCTTCTTCGAGAACACCGTCGCGGAGATGCTCGTGCGACAGGGGATGGCGAAGGACATAGACGTGCGCCGCTGTCTCGAGGCGTCGACCATGCTCTCGGCGGACGTCACGGCGGCGGCGGACCCGCACTTCGGCGACGTGAACTCCACTGGCAACGAGGCGAAGCTCAAGGGCGGCCCGGCCGTGTCGAAGTACACGGGCGGCACGTCGAAGGGGGGGGCGTCCGACGCGCGCGCGGAGTTCGTCGCGTACGTGCGCAGGTTCCTCGACGAGGGGGGCGTGACGTGGCAGATGGCGGAGCTCGGCAGGATGGAGAAGGGCGGAGGCGGCACGATATCGCAGTACATGGCCCGCTTCGGGATGGACGTGGTCGACTTCGGCACCCCGATCCTCAACATGCACGCGCCGTGGGAGCTCGCCTCGAAAGAGGACTGCTACTGGACGTACCGCGCCTACAAGGCGTACTTTCGGTCGTAGATGGCGAGGAAGACCAGAGCGGCGGCGCTGGCCGAGTACTGTGCGCTGAGATGCGCGTGCGCGCTGGTCAACGCCGTCCCCTACCGGGTCGCGTGCGCCGCCGCCTGGGCGCTCGCCTGGACGATGGTGGTGGTCTTCGGGTTCAAGCGACGCCGCACCGTCGGGCGCATCCTGGGGTGCTTCCCCGAGAAGACGCGGCGCGAGGCCCTGCGCATCGCGGTCTCGTCCCTCGCCAACGTGCTCGTGAGCGCGGTGGAGATGATGCGCGCGCCGAGCCTGGACCTGAGGTGGATCGAGAGGCACGTGAAGGACGTGCACCTGTACGCGGATCGCCTGAAGGGGATCGCCGCCGAGGGCAGGGGCGTGGTGATAATGGTGCCGCACAGCGGCAACTGGTACATGGCCGCCTGGGCCATGGCGCGCTGCGGGGTGCCGCTTTTCGCGATCGCGGCCCGGCAGCGCAACCCGTACGTGGACGCCTGGATGGGCAGGCAGTACGGCGACGGGCTTGAGGTCGTCCAGCGGGGCAGCGTTCGCGTGATGTCCGAGATCCTGGAGAGGCTCAGGCGCGGCAGGTGCTTCGCCATCCTCCCGGACCTCCGCGTGCCCGCGAAGGACGTGCAGGTGCCGTTCCTGAACGGCGTCGCGAACGTCTCGCACGGCGGCGCCGCGTTCGCGACCGCGGTCGGGGCGCCGATCGTGGTGGCGATAATGCGCCGCGAGGGCGGCATGCACGTGTTCGAGCACCTCGCCACGCTCCGCCCCGACCCGTCCGTGAACAGGAGGGAGGACGCCGTGAGGCTCACGGGCGAGGCCATGCGCATCCTGGACGAGGCCATTCGCAAGACCCCGGAGCTCTGGTTCTGGTACAACAAGAGGTGGATCCTCCAGCCGGTGTGAGGACGGCGGCTTTCAGAAGGTCGGACGCATGAGGATAGACGTAGTCACGGCGTTCCCCGAGATGTTTCGGGGCTTCTTCGGGGAGAGCATCCTGAAGAGGGCCGTGGCCATGGGCGCCGCGTCCATACGCACCGTGGACCTTCGCGACTTCGCGACGGACCGGCGGCGCACCGTTGACGACAGGCCGTACTCCGGAGGGCCCGGGATGCTCATGAAGCCCGAGGTGTGGTTCCAGGCGGTGGAGGCGTGCCTTGGGGAGGGCCGCGGCCCGGCGAGGGTCGTCCTGACCACGCCCGCGGGCCGTCCATACACGCAGCGCACGGCCGAGGAGTTCTCGAGGGAGGAGCACCTGGTGTTCCTGTGCGGACACTACGAGGGGATCGACGAGCGGGTGAAGACGCTGGTGACGGACGAGGTGTCCGTGGGCGACTTCGTCCTCACGGGCGGGGAGATCCCCGCGGCCGCCATGGTCGACTCCGTCGTGCGCCTCCTCCCCGGGGTCCTGGGCGGAGGCGCGGCGGCGACGGCGCGCGAGAGCTTCGGCGAGGGCGGGCTCCTGGAGGCGCCGCAGTACACGCGGCCGCCGGAGTACCGCGGCATGAGGGTGCCGGAGGCGCTGCTGAACGGCGACCACGCGAAGGCGGAGGGATGGCGGAGGCGGCAGGCCTTCGATCTCACGAGCCGGAACCGTCCGGACCTCATATCCTCCGGCGGGACGTTCGCCGTGACGCCGTGAGGGAACGCGACTTGGACGACGAAACGACGAAGAGCAAAAGGGAGGGGACATCGATGACAACTGGATTCATGGCGATGCTGGCGACGGCGGTCTGCCTGAACGGGCCGTGGCAGTTCAGGTTCGAGGAGGGCAAGACGCTCGAGGCTTCGAGCGGCGCGGCGTTCGTCGCGGACGACGTGATGTCCGTGCCCGGCTGCTGG
>CAVERN010000159.1:0-3348 GCA_963618095.1 bacterium
GGACCTGCTCAGGGCGATCGACTCGGGGAAGGTGCGCAGATACGTCTCCGACTTCCCGAACGCGACGACGGCGGGCAGGAAGGGCTGCATCGTCATCCCGCACCTCGGCGCCTCGACCGAGGAGGCTGAGGACAACTGCGCCGTGATGGCGGTGAAGGAGATGCGCGACTTCCTCGAGAACGGCAACATCGTCAACTCCGTGAACTACCCGGCGTGCTCGCTCGGGATCCCGAGCAAGGCCGGCCGCGTGGCGATCTGCCACCGGAACGAGGCGAACATGATCGGCCGCTTCACGAGCATCCTCGGAAACGCGAAAGTGAACATCGACGCCATCGCGAACAAGAGCCGCGGCGACTTCGCCTATACGCTGATAGACACGGACACCGCGATCCCGGAGTCGGTCGTCGGAGAGCTCAAGGCCTCCGAGGCGGTCATCCGCGTGCGCGTCATCAAGTGACGCAGGCCAGGCCGCGGCCGGCCGGCGCGTGAGCCGGCGGCCCGCGGCCCCGGACGGCGGAGGCGGCGATGGACAGAAGGACGCACCAGACGAGAAGAGCCGGCAAGGCCGAGAGGAAGCCCGGCAAGGAGCTCGCGATGAGGGAGACGGACGTCCTCCTCTTCACCGGCGAGCTCGCGGACCTTCTGGAGGCCGGCATGACCCTCGGCCAGGCCCTGAGCGCCCTCGCGGGCCAGGGCGACGAGGGCTCGCCCCAGCGGGTGGTGTGCAAGGACCTCACCGACCGGATCGTGAACGGCGAGTCGTTCTCCGAGGCGGTGAAGCATCATCCGAGGACGTTCCAGCCGCTCTACGGCAACATGATAAAGGCGGGCGAGTCGTCCGGCGCGATGATCGAGGTGCTGCGCCGCCTGGTGGACCACTACGAGCGCAACGACGCGATCCGCAGCAAGGTGAAGGGCGCGCTGATATATCCGTGCATCGTGCTTTCGCTCGGCGTGATCGGGGTCATCGGGGCGCTGGTGTGGATCATCCCGCTCTTCGAGAAGGTGTTCGCGTCCATGGGCGGCTCCCTGCCGCTCCCGACGCGCATCCTCATCGGGATGAGCGACGCCGTGATCGGCTACGGCTGGCTGATGGCGGCCGGGGCCTTCGGCGCGGCGATGTGGTTCCGCAGGTGGAAGTCGACGCCGGGCGGGCGGATGAAGTTCGACGCCCTCAAGCTCAGGACGCCGCTGATACGGAGCATCGTCGCGAACGGGATATACGCCTCGCTCGCGTTCACGCTCAAGACGCTCCTGTCGAACGGCGTGAACGTGCTGAACGCGCTCCGCATAGCCGAGGAGACGTGCGGGAACGCCGTGATCGGGGCCGCGCTCGCCAACGCCCGCAAGCGCGTGACGGACGGCACCTCGATATCCGGCCCGCTCGCGCAGTCCGGGGCGTTCCCCCGGATGATGACCGACATGCTTGCCGTCGGGGAGAGGGCGGGGAACATGGCCGCGTCCCTCGAGCACATAGGCATGCGGTACGAGAAGGACATGAACAGGAGCATATCGGCGTTCACGACCGCGCTCGAGCCGATACTCATAGTCGCGGTGGCGGTCGTGCTCGGCTTCGTGGTGCTCGCGATCCTCATGGCGGTGTTCGGCATGGTGAACGCGATCGGATGATCTTCTGGGATGTACAAGGAAAGGAACGAAGGGATGAACAGGAAGGAAGCAGAGGCAGCAGCGCGCGGGGCCAGGCAGGGCTTCACGCTCATCGAGATCATGGTGGTGGTGGGCATCATCGGCCTGCTCGTGGCGGTGCTGATACCCAATGTCACGGGGAAGATGAACGAGGCGCGCGTCGCGTCCGCCCGCGTCCAGATAAAGAACGTGGAGGAGGCGCTCGTCGCGTACAGCATGAAGCACGGCGGCAAGTACCCCGACTCGCTCGAGCCCCTCACGCAGGAGACCGAAGACGAGGATGCGCTGCTGCAGGGCGGGACTGAGGACCCGTGGGGCACCACCATCCAGTTCGAGAAGCGCGGCAAGAAGCGTCCGCTCATCAAGTCCGCCGGCCCCGACGGCGAGTTCGGGACCGAGGACGACATCACCAACATCGAGACGAAGAAGTAGCTTCGGCTGGCGCGTGGAGCGTCTTCCGGCGGAGGTGGTGCAATGCGTCGCGCGGGGTTCACGCTCATCGAGATCCTCATAGTCGTAGGCATCATCGTGATAATGCTGGCGAGCTCCGTCGTCAGCGTCGCCTCCGGGCGGGGCGCGGTGAAGGCGAAGGAGGCGACGCGAGGGGTCGTGCAGCTCTCGCGCTACGCCTCCGCCCTGGCGCTCCTGCGGCAGCGCCCGGTGGTGGTGACGTACCACCACGGGGGGCGCATCGAGGTGCGCATATCGGGCGAGTCCACGGGCGGGGACGGCGCGAGCGCTCCCGCCGATCCGATCTACCGGGAGGTCGACGGGCAGGAGACGCTTCCGGCCGCGGGGCGCTCCGAGGCGGAGGAGAAGGACGCGGCGGCGTCCGGCGCCCCGGCGAAGGCGGCGAAGGCGGAGGACGAGAGGCGCGGATTCTTCTACACGCGGCGCGTGCTCGACCCCGAGGCGCTTGCCAGGGAGGACGCGGACGGGCAGTACGAGGGCGTGACGTTCACGGTCGAGGTGCTGGGCGAGGACGGCGAGCCGCTCGCGCCGGAGGCGGCCGCCCTGCGCACGCTGAAGCAGCCGCAGAGGGTGAGGAAGCCGGACGCCGACGCCGACGGCCTGGAGGAGGGCGAAGAGGACCAGACGCCGCCGGTCTCGGTCACGTACGAGACGAACGGGAACGTGAACCCATACCGCGTGATCGTGCGCCTCGATGGCGAGGACGAGAGCTCGGAGGGCTTCGCGATCAGCATATCGCGCAGCGGCAAGGCGACGGTCGGCGACGCCGAGGAGGAGCGCGGAAGGAGGGGCGGGCGTGTCCGGCGGCGCGGCAGATAGCGGGCGGCGCGGCTTCACCCTCCTCGAGGTGATGTGCGCGACGATAATCCTCTCGCTCGGCCTGGTCGCCCTCCTCACGGCGTTCATGCAGTGCCAGCGGATAATGCGCACAACGCAGGGGTTCGAGACGGCGCAGTACGTGCTGATGCTCGGCGAGACGCTCTACCCCCTGCCGTCGCCAGACCAGGTCACGGACGACCCGCTTGACAGCGAGCTGCTCAACATCGACGAGACTCCCGCGCTGAAGCTCGCCGAGGACCTCGAGCTCGAGGACATCTCCCGGGACCGGCGGGAGGAGCTGGACCACTACACGTTCGAGCGCACCGTGGACGAGGTGGACGACGAGGAGCTGGAGCGGAGCGGATACCTGTACACCGTGCGAACAGTCATCCGCTGGGGCCGCTCGTACCG
>CAVERN010000160.1:0-3339 GCA_963618095.1 bacterium
GAGGTCGTAGACCCCGCTGGTGTAGCCAATGACCATCTTGCTCATGTCAGTTCTCCGCGTTCGTAGGCTTCGAGAAATCTCTCCAGGCACCACACGAGCCACTTCTGGTCGCCGGTCATGCCCGCCTGGCAGCCGGGGATGAACTCGGAGCGCCTCGGACCCTCCCAGTTCGCGAACCACTGCGCGGTCGCGCGCGGCATGGGGATCTTCTCCGGCAGTGGAAGATCGGGGTAGCGCCGCCTGAAGAGCTCGCGCAGAAGGTACTTCGACTCGCCCCGGCGCACGCGCGCGACGTCGAGCGGACGCGCGAGGCGCATGCCGCAGTATGGCGCGCACGTGGAGACGCCCGCGCACGAAAAGGCATGAAGGTAGGAGCACGTCGACTCGATCGCGAAGACGTCGTGCACGTACTGCGGCGCGTCGACAAGCCCCTCCGCCGTCAGGAACCGCCGGTAGACGTCGCGCACGTCGCACGGGGAGCGCAGGACGCGCTCGGGACGCACAAAGGCGAAGCGCTCGTAGAACTCCTCGAGCGTGCGGTCCTTCGAGAGGAAGCCGTCCAGCCCTCCGAACACCGTGTCCGCGCCGTCCCCCAGCACAAGTCGGTCGAAGCCGGCCGCCTTCGCGTGGCGCGCGGCCTTGAGCAGCTGCACTTCGATGGAGTGGAACGGCACGCCGTCGAACCGCAGGAGCTCGGGCGTGAGCGACTCGAAGTCGTGCCAGGCCATGTCGACGACCTCGTGGTCGAGGCCGTAGGCCCGCGCATACGCCGCCGCGCGGCCCGTCTCGTCGACCGCCCCCTCCGCCACGCAGCGGAACGTGTACGCCTTCGTGCCCCTGGGCAGGAAGGAAGCGAGGATCGCGCTGTCGATGCCGCCCGAGAGGAACACCGCCGTGCGGCCTGGCACGTAGTCGCGCTCGATGGCCGCGCGCGCGGCGCGCTCGACCTCCTCGGCGGAGTCGACCGCCACGAGGTCGGGATTCGCCGGCCTTTTCCACACCGTGTGCCTCAGGCCAGGGAAGAAGTTGTCGGCCTCGTCCTCGATGAAGCGGAAGGCGAGAAACCGGCTCATGCAGAAGTCCTTGTCGATCATGCCACGTTGTCCCGTTGAATCGATTCCAGCACCTCGTCCACCACGCGCTCCGCGGCGTGCGGATAGTGGCAGCACACGTTCGCGGCGGCGAACGCCTCGCGCTCGGCCCTGCGCGGATCGTGTCCCCTCATCACGACGTCCTCGACGAATGCGCGGATGTCCGCCTCGCAGTAGGCCTTGTAGGTGCGCTCCAGCGTCTCGCGCCCGAACGGCAGGAACTCGCGCTCCTCCGTGAGACGGTCCGCCAGCAGGTAGCACTGCGGACGGCCGGTGTAGAAGTACTCGGCGAGAAAGGAGCCGCAGTCGTGGATCAGGGCGTCCGAATTGGCGAACGTCTCGAAGTAGTCGCCTCCCCGCTGGAACTCGACGTTCGGCAGCGCCTCCATCGCCGCGCAGTAGGCGGCGGTCTTCTCCTCGCCCCACCAGGCGCGCGTCGCGAGCCGGGGCATCAGGAGCGGGTGCGGACGGAACACGAAGCGCACGTCCGGGTAGTCCTTCGGCAGACGCAGGAACAGGTCGGCATACGAGAGGAAGTTCGAGAGCGTGAGGCCGCCGCCCGGCGCGCCCGGACGCGGCAGGGAGTGGTGCGGAGCGATGATCACGGTCTTCGGACGGTCCGCGCGGCGCGGCACGGACGCGAGGCGGTCCATCTTCGCGTATCCGCTCAGCCTCGCCGTCTCGCGCAGAAGCGGATTGCGCTCAGTCCAGAGCGCGAGCGTCTGCGGGTTCGAGACGAAGTATCGCCACATGAGGGCGATCTCGGGCTGGAAGATCGTGGCGGCGGCGTTCACCCTGAAGAGCCCGCTGTAGCCGTACGTGATGCACGCCACGAGCGCGCGCTCCGAGAGCGAGAGCGCCGTGTATTCGGCGAGCGTCTGCTCCGAGTAGACGATCGAGGTGAAGACGACGTCCGCCTCGAGCGGCAGCGCCGCGCGCGAGTCGGGGTCGTAGAGCGGGCGCACGGCGGCGCCGTAGCGCGCGCCGAGCGTGCCGAGCGCCTTTGCGAGCGTCTCGCGCAGGAACGCCTCGCCGCGAGTGACGCGGGGGACAACGGCGATGGAGCAGTCGAAGCGCGCGTCGCCCCTCATCGCCAGGAACACGCTCTCGGCGGAGAACATCGCGGCGTCGCACACGAGGAACGCCACGCGAACGCACTCGCCGCGCTCGAGCATGCCGCGCACGCGCCGCTCGTGCTCCGCGTAGCGCACGCGCACGACGGGCACGAGGCGGGCGGTGCGCCTGTCGCGCGCCCGGTCGAGAAGGCGGCGGCGCACGCGCCGCCGCAGGCCCTTCGCGGGGATCAGGGCGGTCGCCAGTCGAATCAGCTCTTCTGTCACGCCCGCCATTTTACAAGGCCGGATCCCTCAGCCCTCGGGCGCGGGGGTGACCTTCGCCTCCTCGGCGGAGGAGTCGTCCGCGACGCCCATCGAGATCTGGCGGCCCATCGGATCGACGAGACGCGCCGTCACGAAGATCAGCAGGTTGCGCTTGTTGCTCCACTCGGACCGGCTGCGGAAGAAGCGGCCGAGCCAGGGGATGTCGCCGAGGAACGGGATCTTGTCCTCCATCGACTTGCGCTCCTCGGTTATGAGGCCGCCCATGACCACGGTCGCGCCGTTCGCGATCGTGATGGCCGTCTCGATCGAGCGCGTCTTGAAGAACGGCTGCTCCATCGGCGCGTCGTAGTAGGAGAGCGCGTTGTCGCCGGAGTTGATGGACGCGATGGAGCCCAGCGCGGAGTCCGTGAGCTGCGAGCGGAGAGACGTGGTTTCGTCACTCGTGAGCCCGCCGAGCGTGGTGAGGCTGCTGACGAGCGTGCTCATGATATCGCTCACCGACCCGAACGTGTCGTACTGCGAGTTCGAGGACTTCGGGATGCGCATGCCGTAGTTCTTCCACGTGGGGTCGGAGACCACCTGCGGATGGAGCTGCAGGTTGATGAGCTGGCCGCCCTGCGAGAGCTCGGGGGTGACCTGGAGGATCACGCCCACCTCGCGCATCGTGAAGTTCTCTGGCTCCACGACCGCCAGGATCTCCGACGACCCGCCGCCGGAGGAGGAGCCGGAGGATCCGCCGCCCGAGGCGGTGAGCTGCACGTCGTACTCCGTAGGATAGATGAACTCGGTGACGACCTTCATGATCGCCTCCTTGCCAGGGGCCGTGAGCACCTTCGGCGCGGAGAGGAGGTCCGTGTCGCTGCGCTGCGAGAGCATGTGCAGGATCATCGAGAGGTCGGCGTTGCCGA
>CAVERN010000161.1:0-3327 GCA_963618095.1 bacterium
TGCCGTCATCGTTCGTTTTGACGGTCTCCTTGAGGTAGACCATGAGCTTGTCGCTCGAGCCGGGGGTAACCGTGTCGGTGGAGGGCGTCACCGTGAACTGCACGAGCGTGTCCACGTACGTGGTCTCGGAGAACGCCTGGCCTGCCGCAGGGCCGTCCTGGCCCGCCGCCTGGAAGGTGCGGAGCAGCGGGGATGTGCCGGTGCTCACCTGGAGGGCGTTCGCGCGGGCGGTCTTGTCCGCGCCCGTGAACTTCGCGACGCCGGTCGGCCGGGTTACGGAAGTCTCGTTGTCCGTAAACGCGACGATCGTGGACTCGTTGTCCTCCGCGTTGGCGCCGTCGTAGTAGAAGTAGGACTCGTTTTGGGTGGAGTTGTCCACAACCCCGTACTTGACCGCGGTGCCGATCGCGAGCTTCTCAAAGCCCGTGGAAGCAGCCGTGTTCTGGACAGCCTGCGCGCCGGAGGCGAGGCCGATCGCGGCCGCCGCGGCGAACATGAACTTCAGTGTCTTCATTGTTTCGTTCCTTTGTTTTCCCGCGAAAAGCGGAGAGATCCGCCCCTCGCGAGGGCCGACTCTCCTGTTGACGCCCTGAAACATATCAAAAACCGACATGCGACGCAAGAAGATTTTTGGGGATTGCAGAGGCAAACGCAAATTGGTCCTGCGCTTAGCACTGTCTGCCTGCGGGGCCACTACGGCCTGCGGCGCTACTAGGGCCTACGGGAATACTACGGCCTGCGGCGCTACTACGGAAGGCGCGGAAGTCTACGGAAGGCGCGACGCCTTCTGCCACGGACCTTCCGCGACACGCATTCAACCCAAAGCGCGGTCGATTTAGGTTTTTTCGCCATCGCCAACGAACGCCCATTGGATGTCCACTCTCGAGGCGTGGACTAAAAGAGAACCTCCCCTCAACTTCTCAACTTCTCAACTCCTCAACCCTCGAAGCGTACAATCGACCGCATTCTTCGGTGGGGCGGGTTCGGGCAGGGCTGGCAAGTTCCGTATTCTTCCGCTCCTTTCCGCTCCTTCCGTAGTAGCGCCGCAGGCAGAAACCGCACTAATCTTGCGTTTGCTTCTGCCCATTGCGGAAGTACGCGATCGTCTTCGCCAGACCTTCGCGGAGGGGCACCTTCGGCTCCCAGCCGAGGAACTCCCGGGCGAGCGAGATGTCGGGCCGGCGCCGCTTCGGGTCGTCGGACGGGAGCGGCCTCGACACGAGGCGCGACCTCGACTCGGGGATCTGGCGGAGGACCTCCTCGGCGAGCTCGCGTATCGTGTACTCCGCCGGGTTCCCCGTGTTGAGGACGGGCGCGGCGAGCCCCTTCCGGGAGAAGAAGGCCCGGACCTCGTCCACGGGCTTCTCCATGTAGCGGCGGAAGGCCTCGACGAGGTCGTCGCAGTACTGGAACGACCTCGTCTGCGAGCCGTCGCCGAAGATGGTGATGTCCTCGCCGCGAAGCGCCTGCACTATGAAGTTCGATATCACGCGGCCGTCCTGCGGGTGCATCGCCGGGCCGTACGTGTTGAATATCCGCACCATGCGCGCGTCCGTGCCGAGCTCGCGCGCGCTGTCCGCGCAGAGCGTCTCCGCGCACCGCTTGCCCTCGTCGTAGCACGACCGGACCCCGATGGTGTTCACGTTGCCCCAGTAGGACTCGACCTGCGGGTGGACCAGCGGGTCGCCGTAGATCTCGCTCGTCGAGGCGTGGAGCATCCTCGCCCCGCACCGCCCGGCGAGGCCGAGCATGTTCATGGCGCCGAGCACCGACGTGCGCGTGGTGAACGTCGGCCGGGCCTGGTAGTGGACCGGGGACGCCGGGCAGGCGAGGTTGTATATCTGGTCGAAGGACTCGTCCGTCGAGAACTCGGCCACGTCCCCCTCCACGAGGCGGAACGAGCCGCGGCGGAGCAGGTCCTCCACGTTCCGCCTGGACCCGGTGTACATGTTGTCCAGGGCCACCACCTCGAAGCCGTCCGCGACGAGCCGGCGGCAGAGATGCGAGCCGAGGAAGCCGCATCCGCCCGTGACGAGTGCCTTGCGCATCGGGGGGCCTACTTCGAGTACACGACCTGCGGGCCGTCGCCCCGGCGGACGCGGATTACGCCTATCTGGTACCACTTCTGGCGCATGTTCCTGAAGATCGTGGCCATGCGGCCCATGGAGGCCTTGGGCATTATCAGCACGTACCCCACACCCATGTTGAACACGCGGTACATCTCGTCGTGGTCTACCTTGCCCTGGCGCTCGATGAACCTGAAGACCGTCGGCGGCGTCCAGACGGAGCGGTCGATCTCGGCGCACACCGCCTTGGGCAGCACCCGGGGGATGTTGTCCGGGAACCCGCCGCCCGTTATGTGGGCCATGCCGTTGATCTTCACCTTCGCGTCGAGGAGGCGGGAGACGGGCCTGAGGAAGCTCTTGTGGACGGTCAGCAGGGCGGAGCCGATCGTCTGGCTCGTGCCGGGGAGCTTGTCGGACGGCGTCATGCCGCAGATGTCGAAGAACACGCGGCGGGCGAGCGAGAACCCGTTCGTCTGCAGCCCGTCCGCCGGCAGGCCCACCACCACGTCCCCGGCCCGTATCGACTGGCCGGTTATCACGGCCGACTTGGAGACCGTGCCGACGATCGTGCCGGTGAGGTCGTACTCGCCGGCGGGGTAGAGCCCCGGGAGCTCGGCGGTCTCGCCGCCGAGGAGGGCCATGCCGTTCTCCTTGCACGCCTTGCACAGGCCGGAGACGATCTGCTTGAATACATCTCCGTCGAAGCGCGAGGTGCCCACGTAGTCCATGAAGAAGAGGGGCTTCGCGCCCTGCACGAGGATGTCGTTCACGCAGTGGTTCACGATGTCCTGGCCCACGGTGTCGTGCTTCTTCATCATGCAGGCGATCTTGAGCTTCGTGCCCACGCCGTCCGTCGAGGCGACCAGCATGGGGTCCTTTAGCCCGGCGGGGAGGCGGCACAGCCCGCCGAACGACCCGATCCCCCCGGCCACGTTGACCGTCTTCGTGGCCCCGACCATCGCCTTGATGGCCTTCAGCGCTGTCATTTTGTTGTCTATGTTCACGCCTGCGGCGGCGTAGGCAGATGTTTTCGCGCTCACGGAACGCTCCTATGTGGATTGCTGAAAATTGGAAGGATTATACCATTTTCCCCGAATTCGGGCGACGCCTACCTGATCGCCTGCGCGCCCTTGCCGGGAATCGCGCCGAAGAGCCTGAGCGCCATCTCCCACGGATAGCGGTTCGCGTACATGTCGCACTGCGTCGTGATCGTGCCCTGGAGCGGCAGCCCGAGCACCGAGCGCAGCGCGTTGCACTTGCC
>CAVERN010000162.1:0-3250 GCA_963618095.1 bacterium
CCTCGAAGACGTAGGCGCGGAAGTTCCCGATGTGGGCGAAGTTGTAGACGGTCGGCCCGCACGTGTAGAGGCGGATCGTGTTGTCGGCGAGCGGCTCGAGCGGCTCTTCGCGCCTCGTGAGCGAATTGAACACTTTCATTTCCATGGTCTATTCCTTTCTTACAGCAATGCGCCCCTCGCGTCGAGCTCGCGGAAGAACCTCGCGAGGTAGTCCGGGGCGAAGGCGGAGGCGTGCGGAAACCGGAAGAGTCCCGGCAGGTCCGCGGCGAGCGGGGACGAGGCGGCGAGCGGCTCGTGCCTGAACACGTCGAGGAACGCCGCGGCGATCCTGCGCTCCGAGAGCGCCTCCGCCAGCGCCGCCTCGTCGACGGCGTTGCCGCGGCCGACGTTCACGAGCACGGCGCTTCTCCTCATCCCGGCGAGGAGACGGGAGTCCACGATCCCGTCCGTGCCGGTGTCCGATGGCAGCGCGCATATCAGCCAGTCCGCGTCGGCGACGGCCTCCGGGAGCTCCGCCGCGTTGGCCCTGCGTATTCCGCGCACGCCGACGCCGAGGGCCTCGAGCTTGGCGCCTATGGCCCTTCCTATGCGCCCGTACCCGAGCACCACGGCCTTCGTCCCGGCGAGGGTGCGGCACACTTCGCCGAGCTCCTCGCGGCGCCAGAGGTCCGAGGCGCTCCCGCTCGACTGCCAGCGGTACGCGGGGTAGAGCCCGCGGCACCAGGCGAGCATGTAGGCGACCACGGTCTCGCTCATTATCGCGCCGTGGAACTCGCCGTGGAACTTAGCGACGCCCGGCGGGAGATCCCCGTCCTTCGGCATCAGCTCCCGCCCTGCGCCGGGCGTGGCGAGCGTCCGCAGGCGTGGGGCGGAGGCGAACCACTCGCGGCGGAACTCCCAGCATATCGCGTGCGTCGCATCGGCGAGCCCGGAGAGGAAGTCGCTCTCGCTCTCCACGGCAACGACCTCCCGTCCTGGCACGAGCGAGCGGAAGAGGTCCAGGTCGGACGGGGAGAGCCTGAAGGGACGCTCCGGCCAGCTGAGCCATATCAGGAAGCGGTCCGCCATGCTCACCCCTCGGTCGGGAGGCCCCATTCGTCCAGCTGCGCCTTTATCCACTCGAACGCCTTCTGGTGCATCTCCTTGGCGGTGCCGGCGATCGGCGGGCCGCACCTGAGCCTTATGTCCCTGGAGGGATCGACCGTGCCGAAGTCCTTGAGCCACCCCCTGCCGCCCGGACGGGTCGGCTCGCAGTCCGTCTTCACCGCTATCGGCATCACCGGCACGCCCGCCTTCTCCGCGAGCTTCGCGCCTATCGACGAGTAGAGCTTCCGCGAGAACACGCGCTCCCTCGAGCCCTGCGGGAAGATCAGCACCGAGTTGCCTTCCCGGATGCGGGCCGTCCCCTCGCGGAACGCCTGCATGAGGTCCTCCCTCGGCGACCTGCGCCCGAGCGGGATCAGCCCCATGTGGGCGGCGGCGCGGCGCAGGGCGGGCAGGCGGGAGAGCGACGCCTTCACGAACACGTTGAACTTCCCGTACGTGAGCAGCACGGGCGGGAGCATTATCGTCTCGAGCGTGGACATGTGGTTGGAGAGGTAGACCACCGGGCCGCTGTATCCGCTGCGGTTCTCCCAGCCGTCCGCAGTCACCCTGATCCCGAAGCTCTCCGCCCTCTGGTGCGCCTTGAAGCAGCACAGCGCCCAGAGGTCGGTCGTGAGGGAGCGGAAGAACTCCCTCACCGCGCAGTACGGGAACACGAAGAACACGCTCATGGTGAACCAGAACGTGGTCCACCGTCCCTTCCTCCTCGGCACGGGCGCAAGCGCGTCCGCGCCGGACGTGTACCCGCCCGTGCGGAGCAGGGAGTCCCTGAACTCATTCAGCGTTGTCTTCTTCGGCATTTCCGTCCCCCTCTGCGGCGGCGCTGTCGCCCTCCGCGGCGGCGTTCGCCGCATTCTCCTCGCGCATTCTCTTCATCTCCTCCCGGATGTCGCGCAGCGCGGCGCTCTGCTGCGCCAGCATCTCGTCGGAGCGCTGCTTCTCGGCGGCCTGGGCGGCCTCTCGCTCCTTGCGCGCCTCTTCGGCGGCGGCGGCGGCCTTGCGCCGCCTCTCCTCGTCCGCCAGCATCTGCGCCTGGTCCGCCGCGCGCTTCATCCTCAGGCGCTGGAGTCCGCCGCTGGACGCCGCAAGCGGCACGGAGGCGGACCTGGGGGCGGCGGCGCGGCGCCCGCGGGCGGAGGCGCCGGCCGCCTTGCCGTCGGACGTCTCGCCGAGCTTGACCGTGACCTCCACCCCGCCCCTGGCGAGCGTGACGGTCTCCGCCACCGGATCGGCCGCCGTCACGCTCCACCCGTTCTGGCTCGCGCCGACGGCGAGGTAGTAGCTCTCGCCCGTCTTTGAGGAGGCGTCCACGAAGCCCACCTTCACCACGCCGGCGGGCGTGATGTTCAGCGCCGACACCTTCACGCTCGCCGCCAGCTGCTGCTCCTCGGCGGTGCGCTGCTCCGGCGTCATCTCGCCGTTCTCCGCCCCGCCGGAGGATGCCGAGCCGGGCGCGGCCTCGGGGTCGAAGTTCGCGGGCTCCGGCCCGAACGGCTTGCGCTCGATGATTGTCCTGTACCGCTCGAACGGATAGGCGTCCGCAAGCGCGCACGCCGCCGAAAGGGCAAGCGCCAATGTCAGAGATGATGTCTTCACGCGCGCCATTATACCATTTTGCAAACGAG
The DNA here is from genome assembly GCA_963618095.1 of bacterium. GTDB lineage: Bacteria > Verrucomicrobiota > Kiritimatiellia > RFP12 > UBA1067 > UBA1731. Next base: position 2,730 of record CAVERN010000162.1, read on the forward strand.
AGAGGCGAGGTCTCGCGACCCCGCCTCCCGACTGCCGCCCTGCAGCCCCGCCGCCTACCGGCAGAGCGTGTAGAGCACGCCCGCGACGACGGCCGAGCCGATCACGCCGGAGACGTTCGGGCCCATCGCCTGCATGAGCACGTAGTTCGTGGGGTCGTCGGCGAGGGCGACCTTGTTCGAGACGCGCGCGGCCATCGGGACGGCCGAGACGCCCGCCGAGCCGATGAGCGGGTTGATCTTCTCCTTGGAGAAGATGTTCATGATCTTCGCCATGACGACGCCGCCCGCCGTGCCCACGCAGAACGCGAGGAGGCCGAGCGCGAGGATCGCGAGCGTCGTTCCGGAGAGGAACTTCTCGCACGCGAGCTTCGAGCCGACCGAGAGGCCGAGCATGATCGTGACGATGTTGATGAGCGCGTTCGACATCGTGTCCGCAATGCGCGAGACCGACGGGCCCACTTCCTTCGCGAGGTTGCCGAGCATCAGCGCGCCGATGAGCGGCACCGCCGACGGCAGCAGGA
>CAVERN010000163.1:0-3166 GCA_963618095.1 bacterium
GGGCTGGCTCTATTCGGTCGACCAGGGCGCGACGACGATCTGGGAGCGCTGGAACAGCTACACGAAGGAGACGGGCTTCGGGCCGGTGGGCATGAACTCGTTCAACCACTACGCCTACGGCGCGGTGCTCGCGTGGATCTACAAGACGGCGGCGGGCGTCGCGGCGGACCCGAAGGACCCGGGCTTCAAGACGGTCGTGATGAGGCCGGTGCCCGACCGGCGCCTCGGCTACGTGAGCGCCGACTACCTCACGCCGCAGGGGTTCGTGAGGAGCGCGTGGCGCTACGAGGGCGAGAGGTGGATCTGGGACTTCACGGTGCCCGAGGGCGCGAAGGCGCTCGTCACGGCGCCCGGAGACGCCGAGGCGAAGTCCTACGGACCCGGCGACCACCAGGTCGTGCGCGCGCTTCGGTAGTCCGCAGTCCCTGCATCCGGTCATGGGCCTGGCGCGCGGAAAGGGCGGGATACTCAGGAGCACCGCCACGGTCGGGGCGTTCACGGCGATGTCGCGCGCGCTCGGGCTCGTGCGCGAGATGCTGCAGAGCCGCCTCATCGGCGCCGGCGTGGAGCAGAGCGCCTTCACGCTCGCCTTCGCCATCCCGAACATGGCGCGCAAGCTCTTCGGCGAGGGCGCGCTCACGGCGGCGTTCGTGCCGGTGTTCCGGGGGGAGGTGGAGGCGAACGCCATGGAGAGCGCCAGGCGCCTCGCCAGGGCGGTGCTCACGATGTCCATGCTCATGGTCGGCTCGATAGTCGCCCTCGCGCTGCTCGGGCTGGGCGTGGCGCAGAGCCTCGCGCCCGGGCTGTCGGCGGGCGGGCGCGCCGCGCTGACCGTCGATCTCGTGAAGACGCTCCTGCCCTACATGATCTTCATCTGCGGCGCGGCGCTCGGCATGGGCGTGCTCAACGCGATGGGGCGCTTCCGGGCGTCGAGCGCGATGCCGTGCCTGCTCAACGTGTTCTGGATAGGCATCCTCCTGTGGATCTGCTTCCGCCCGGAGCTCGGCGTGGAGAGCCGCATCCGCATGGTGTGCTGGGCCATACTGGCGGCGGGCGCCGCGCAGATGGCGTTCATGCTCTGGCGCATGCGGCGGGCGGGCGTCGCGCCAGGCGTCGCCTTCCGCGGATGGGGGGAGCCGAAGGTGCGGCTCGTGTGGAGGAACACCGCGATCGCCGCCGTCGGGGCCGGGGCGGTGCAGATAAACTACATGCTCGACCAGGCGCTCGGCCAGCTCGCCGCGCCGTGGGCCGCCGGCGTGATCGGCTACGCCGAGCGGCTCATGGACCTTCCCCTCGGCGTGATAGGCGTGGCGTTCGGCACGGTGCTGCTGCCGGCGTTCTCGGGGCACTTCGCCCGGGGGGACGTGGAGGGCGCGCGCGCGGCGTTCGTGTCCTCCGCGAGGCAGATGCTGTTCGTCATGGTCCCCGCGGCGGTGGGGCTCGCTCTTCTCGCCGCCGACGCCACGGCCGTGATATACGGCGGCGGCGCGTTCGACTCCACGGCGGTCACGCGCGTGTCGAGGGCGGTGGCAGTTTACGCCGCGGGGCTGTGCTTCTTCGGGCTGCAGAAGTCCCTCGTGCCGTGGTTCCAGGCGCAGAACGACATGAAGACGCCCCTCCGGGTCTCCGTGTGGACGGTCTGCGTGAACGCGACGCTGAACGTGCTCGCCGTGTTCCTCCTGCCCGTGGAGTGGCGCCACGTGGGCCTTGCCGCGTCCACCGTCCTCTGCGCCGCGATCGGATGCGCGATGCTCGCCTGCGCGGCGCGCCGCCGCAACGGCTCGCTCGGGCTGGGAAGGCTCGTCTCGCCGGTGGCGAGGATGGCGGCGGGAAGCGCGGCCATGGCCGGGGCGATCGTCGCGGTCCGCTCCCTCGTAGTCCTCCCGCCCGTGGCGTCCCTCGCCGTGCTTGTCGCGGTCGGGGCGGCCGTCTACTTCGCCGCGATGGCGGCGATGGGGCTCGGCTGGAGGGCGCGCCGGTAATGGGCGTTTGGTGTATAATGTCCACCATGAAACAGTTCGACTACATTGGATTGGGCTTCGTCTCGAACGACCATCTTGCGGTGCTGCCGTTCATCCCCATGGACACCAAGGTGAAGATGTCCTCCCACGCCATCCTCGGCGGCGGGCCGGCCGGCAACTCCACCGCGGGCGCGGCGGCGCTCGGGATGCGCGCGGCGTTCATCGGCACCGTCGGCGACGATGCGGACGGCCGCATGATCGCCGACACGTTCGCCAGGCAGGGGGTGGACACGTCGATGGTGCGGGTGCGGCGCGGCGCGACGAGCGCGATCGCCTACCTCTGGATAGACGAGAGGACCGGGGCGCGTTCGTGCGCCTGGACGCGGGAGGGCCTGGACGAGCTGACGGCGGACGAGATCACCCCGGAGGTCGCCGATGCGATCCGGGGGGCGAGGGTGCTTCACCTCGACGGCCACAACGCGGAGGGCGCGGCGGCGGCCGCGAGGGTCGCCAGGGACGCGGGGGTGACGGTGATGTACGACGCCGGCACGATCCGCCCCGGCATGGACGAGCTTCTTCCGCTCGCCGACCTGCTGATATGCTCCGGCGAGTTCGCCGTCTCGGTCGCCGCCGGGATGGACCGCCTCTCCACCGAGGACTACACGGAGGAGCAGGTGGAGGACGCGGTGCGCGCCCTCCACGCGAAGTACCGTCCCGCGGTCTGCGGGGCGACCATGGGCGTGAGGGGCTCGATGTGCTTCGACGGGAAGGACCTCGTGAGGTGCCCGGCGTTCCACGTTGAGAAGGTCGTGGACACCACGGGATGCGGGGATCTCTTCCACACGGGCTTCGCCGTGAGGTGGCTCGAGACGCACGACCTGCTGGAGTGCCAGCGCTTCGGGGCGGCGGTTTCCGCGATAAAGTGCAGGGGGCTCTCCGGCCGTCCCCCGGCGGCGCCCACGCGCGCTGAGGTCGAGGCGTTCCTCGCCTGACACGCCCCCTCGTTTGCGGGAAGCGGGCAGAAGTGCTATAATTCCCGCCAATTCTCAACTCCAAACGCAATCAGGAAAGAGCAATGCTGAAGAAACTGTTCAGGCTTGACGAGAACAAGACGACCGTGCGGACGGAAGTCGTCGCGGGCATCACCACGTTCATGACGATGGCGTACATCCTCGCCGTGAACCCCGACCTCCTCTCGCTCGCGG
>CAVERN010000164.1:0-3115 GCA_963618095.1 bacterium
TCGATGCCCGTCTTCGTCGAGCCGACGTTGACGCTCGCGCAGATGCGCTCGGTCGTCGCCATCGCCTCGGGGATGGAGCGGATGAGGAGCTCGTCGGCCTTCGTCATTCCCTTCGAGACGACGGCGGAGAAGCCTCCGAGGAAGTTCACGCCGAGCTCGGCCGCGGCGCGGTCGAGCGTGCGCGCTATCTCTACGTAGTCCCCGGGCGACGAGCAGCAGCTCGCCCCGACAAGCGAGACCGGCGTCACCGACACGCGCTTGTTCACTATGGGCACGCCGAACTCTCGCCCGATGTCGTCGCCGACCCGCACCAGCCTTCCCGCCAACCTGAGGAGCTTGTCGTATATCCTCCCGCAGGTCGAGTCCAGGGAAGCCCCCGCGCAGTCGAGCAGGGATATCCCCATCGTTATCGTGCGCACGTCCAGGTTCTCGTCCTGGATCATCTTGTTCGTCTCCAGGACCTCGCTAATCGAAATCATCTCGTCTCTCCAGTAGTCAACGCCGTCCGTCAGGCCCGTATCGCCGCCCTGAGCCTCTCCGCGACCGCGCTCGGGTCGCACCCGTCAAGCCGCTTCAGCGCGCACGCCCAGCGATAGGCCCCGGACCCCGCCTGGTCGTACGGCCTCCCGGCGAAGAGGTCGTCGAACGCGGTGCGCCGGGCGCGGTACGCCGCCTGCACGTCCGAGAGCCTGCGCTCGAACGCCGCGACGTACGCCCTGGCGAACTCGGCGTAGTCCGCCACGTACGCCTCGCGGCGGCGCACGACCTCCGCGTACGGCCCGACGCCGTCCTCGAGGGGCGTCTTGTAGTCCACGAAGCTCCCGGCGTGGTCCGTGACGACAAGCCGCGCCGGCAGGCCCTTCGGGCCGATCTGCAGCACCTCGTAGTTCTTGTCGAAGAGCGGCTCGTTCGTCTCGGTGGCGCGGCGCCCGACCACCAGGTCGAGCGCCGCGGCATCGCCCATGAGCTCGGCGAAGCGCTGCGCGAACGCGGGGTTGTGGAAGCGCTCCGCCGGTATCTTGTCGGAGGCGACGCCGTGCACGTACTGCCGCACGTAGTAGTACGCGCGCACCGTGGTGCCGAAGTACTGGTTCTTGCCGGTGTACTTCTCCGTGAACTGGCCGAACCCCACGTGGCGCGGGAGGCTCATCCCGAGCTGGCGGCACGCGAGGCGCCGGTCCATGATGTAGTCGGAGTAGTCGTTCGCCTCGAGGATCGAGGTGAGGAGGTCCTTGCCCTCGTCGAGATGCTCGGCGATGCCCCACTTCTGGAAGCGGATTATGAACACCCGCGAGATCGGCTCGCCCACCTCCTTGTACTGCACGATGTACACGTTCCCGCGGCGGCGCCCCTCCACTGGCTTGCGCGCGAGCGAGTGCGCTATGCGGCCGACGTTCACGTAGTCCACGCTGCCGAACAGGCGAAGCAGGTTGAAGATTATCGACCGCACGCGCAGGTCGCACACCTCGGCGAGCTCGGGGTCTCCCGTGCGCTGGAACTCGTCGTAGAGCGGGTCGAATATCAGCTGCCCGCCGGTGACCCTCCCTCCGGGGAGCCACTCTATCTGCCGGTAGAACTCGGGGCTTATCCCCTGGATGAGCTCGCGGTCGTCGACCTCGGTCTCGTTCGCCTTCCTCGACAGGGCCTCGCCCATCTCGGCCCGCCACACGAGGTTCGTGTCGGGGTTCTCGTCGCGGAGCTCGGGGGGCAGCGCCATGCGCCACTCCATCTCCACCTTCCGCGCGGCGTCGCGGAGCTGCGCGTCGTCAAGGGCGGACGGCTTCATGTCCCGGAGATGCGCCCGCACGTCGTGGCCGATGGACGGCGGGAACACGTCCACGTCCGGCGAGCCGAGCCGGTTGTGGGACTTCATTCCCCTGACGATCTCCTCCATCTGCGCGCGGAACTGCCCGTCGGGCATGGCGCAGACGTCGGAGTACGCCCCGACCGTGAGGTAGCGAGTGCCGGTGTTGCCGTTGTAGTGGTACAGGGGAGCGAGGGCGATCGCCGTGCGCCCGCGGAGTATCTGCCGGTCCGCCTCGGCGCGCGTGCGCACGTCCCGCGCGATGCGCCAGTTGTCCCCCCGCGCGCGGAGCGCGTCGCGCACGCGCCGGGCATGGGTGTTGAGGAACCGGATCCTCCTCTTCGAGACGAGCTTCTGCAGCTCCTCGTCGGCCCACAGCGCGAGGTCCATGCGCTCGGGATCCGGCCTGATGAGCACCGCGTCGTCGGTGAACAGGAGGTCCACCGAGTGCGCGAGCACCGCGGCCTCCTCGTCCGCCGTGAGCGGCAGCAGGCCGGACTCCTCGCGCTCGCGGTTGACCTCGCCGACCCAGGCCAGGCGCTGCATGGCGTGTATGCCCAGCTGCGTCACGAGCCCCGGGTGCGGCCCGAGGAATATCGTGCCGATGCGGGACTTGAGCCTCCCGTCGGCGTCTCTGGCGAATATTGGGTCTCCAAGCGTCTTCATCCGTTCCTCCCCGTTCAGTTCCGCCGCCTCCTGGCGCTCTCCAGCGTGTTCCAGAGCAGCATGGTGATCGTCATCGGGCCGACCCCGCCGGGCACCGGAGTGATCGCCGAGGCGACCTCCGCGCAGCTCTCGAAGTCCGCGTCTCCCACGAGCCTGTACCCCCTGGGGCTCGAGGCGTCCGGGACGCGGTTCACGCCCACGTCGATGACCACGGCGCCGGGCTTCAGCATGCCGCCGGTGAGCGTGTTCGGCCGCCCCGCCGCGACGACCACGACGTCGGCGGTGCGCGTGAACGCCCCGACGTCCGGCGTGCCGGTGTGGCAGACCGTGACCGTCGCGTTCGTCTCCCTGCGCGCGAGCAGCGCGGCGACGGGCTTGCCGACGATGTTGGAGCGCCCGATCACGACGGCGTGCCTGCCCCTGAGGTCCATGCCGGAGAACTCGATGAGCTTGATGATGCCGTGCGGGGTGCACGGCAGGAAGCACTCCTCGCCGATCATCATCTTCCCGACGTTCACGGGCGTGAAGCCGTCCACGTCCTTCTCGGGCGCGATCGCGTCCACGACCTTCTTCTCGTCGAACCCCTTCGGAAGCGGCAGCTGCACGAGGATGCCGTGGATCGCCGGGTCGGCGTTCAGCGCGGCG
>CAVERN010000165.1:0-3105 GCA_963618095.1 bacterium
GCCTGCTCGTCGGCATCTCGTCCGGCGCGGCGCTCCACGCGGCGCTCGAGCTCGCCAAGGAGCCCGAGCACGAGGGCAAGACGATCGTAGTGCTCCTGCCCGACACGGGGGAGCGCTACCTCTCCACGTGGCTGTTCGAGTAGCCGGGGCGCAGGGGAGCGATCGGGCGGCCGCCGGCGTCAGCCCTTGAAGATCACGAACTTGCGCATGAAGAAGTTGAAGAAGAAGGACACCACGATCTCGACCGCCACGGCGGCCGTGGTCATCACGGCGAAGCGGTCTATCAGCACCTTCATCACTCCGAGCGCCATCAGCGTCGCGACGGTCGAGACCCCGAAGAACATGGCGAGCTCCACGTGCCACCGGTACTTCCCGGGCCTGAACACGAACCAGCGGTTCATGAGCCAGCAGAAGACGTTCGCCGCCACGAAGCCGACGGCCGTGTCCACCGCGGCGAGCATCCCGCGCGATGCGTACCAGGGCTCCTCGCCGGTGAAGGCCGCGCACGGGAGGCCGAGCAGCCGCACCGCGAAGTCGTCGGGCGTGAGGCACCTGAGCCACGCCGAGGCGAGAGCGTAGAATATCCCCGTCTGCACGCACGTCGCCATCACGCCGATCGCGCCGTACTTCACGAACTGCGCGAAGGCGCCGCCGTCGTGGGACAGGAAGCGCCGGACCTTCGCCCACGCGCCCGAACTTCCGCCGCCGTCTTCCGCCATGCCGTCCTCCCCCATGCGCTCCGCCCCGGCCCTACCGCTTGCGCGCGCGCCGCCTGAAGAGCGCCCGCACCTCGTTTATGTATGGGCGGTCGGTCGACAGCGACAGGCGGTCGATGCCGCTCCTGCTGAAGAATCTCGCGAGATCCTCCTCCTCGGCCGCGGCGGACGCGGCGAACGCCTCCCGCACGCGCCTGTCCGAGGTGTCCACGAGCACGAGCTCGCCCGTCTCGGGGTCCTCGAGCTCCACGAGTCCGGCGTCCGGGAGGGCCCTCTCCGCCGGATCGGAGACCGACATGCACACCACGTCGTGCCGGCGCGCCATCACCTGCAGGAGACGCCTCCACGACGCCTGGCCGCGATGGCCGTCGCCGCCGTAGTCCTGGAAATCGGAGGCGAGGAACACCACGCACTTCCGCTTCTGCACGCCGTTCAGGAACCTGATCGCCCCGGCTACGTCGGTTCCGCCGACGGCGTCGTCCTCCGCCGCAAGCACCTCGCGCACGAGGCGCATGACGCTCTGCCTCCCCTTGCGCGGCGGGATGTACTTCACGATGCGGTCGGAGAAGAGCACGAGCCCTATCTTGTCCTGGTTGCGTATGGCGGTGAGCGCAAGCAGGGCCGTGACCTCTGCGGCGAGCTCCATCTTCGAGCGGCGTACGCTCCCGTAGCCCTGCGAGCCGGACACGTCCACGAGGAAGATGATCGTAAGCTCTCGCTCCTCTGAGAAGCGCTTGATGTACGGCACGCCCGTCTTCGCCGTCACGTTCCAGTCGATCGTGCGCACGTCGTCCCCCGCGAGATACGGGCGCACCTCGTCGAACTCCACGCCCTGCCCCTTGAAGGTGGAGTGGTAGTCGCCCGCGAGCTGGTCGTCGATCAGCCGGTTGGTGAGGATCCTGATCTTCCCCACCTTCGCCATCAGCTCCCTTACGTCAGTCACGGCACGGGGACTTCGGAGAGGATCCTGTCGATGACCTTGTCGCTCGTCACGCCCTCCGCCTCGGCCTCGTAGGTGAGGAGGATGCGGTGGCGGAGGACGTCGTGGACGACCTCCTTGACGTCCTGCGGCGTCGCGTACGCCCGCCCATGGGCGAGCGCGTTCGCCCGGGACGCCTTGTTCAGGGCGAGCGTGGCGCGCGGCGAGGCGCCGATCTGGATCATCTCGTTCGCCTCGCGGGTCCTGAACACGATGTCGAGGATGTAGTCGCCGACCTTCTCGTCGCAGTAGACCTCCTTCAGGGTCCCGCGAAGCGCCTCGATGTCCTCCTGCGAGCAGACCGTCCTCGCCTCCGGCGGCCTCGCCCCCTGGGCGAAGCGCTCCATTATGCGGCGCTCGTCCGCCTTGGACGGCGTCTCCACGAGGCACTTGAACATGAAGCGGTCCACCTGCGCCTCCGGGAGCGGGTATGTGCCCTCCTGCTCGATCGGGTTCTGCGTGGCGAGCACGAGGAACGGCTGCGGCAGGCGGTACGTCTCGTCGCCGATCGTCACCTGCCTCTCCTGCATCGCCTCCAGGAGCGCGCTCTGCACCTTCGCGGGGGCGCGGTTGATCTCGTCCGCAAGGAGCAGGTTCGTGAACACCGGGCCCTTCTTAGGCGTGAACTCCCCGGTCTTCGGGGAGTAGACGAGCGTGCCTACGACGTCCGCCGGAAGCAGGTCGGGCGTGAACGATATGCGGCTGAACCCGAGGCCGAGCGCCTTCGCGAGCGTGTTCACCGACAGCGTCTTCGCAAGCCCCGGCACGCCCTCGAGGAGGATGTGCCCGTCGGATATGAGGGCGAGGACGAGCCGGTCCACCAGCCTCTCCTGCCCCACGATGACCTTCGCGACCTCTTCGCGAATCCGCGCCACCACCTCGGCCTGCGCGGCGACCTTGCCCATCTGCCCGGAAAGATCCATCTGAAAGCTCCTTGCTACTTGTCCGTGACGAGCGTCCCCACGGCCTCGCCCTTCACCACCCGCTCGAGGGCGTTGCCGTCGAAGAAGTCGAACACGACGATCGGGATGTTGTTGTCCATGCACAGCGCGAACGCCGCCGAGTCCATCACCTTCAGCCGCTTCTCGAGCGCGGTCTCGTACTTGAGCGCGGAGTACTTCTTCGCCTTCGGGTCCTTCTTCGGGTCGGCCGTGTAGATGCCGTCCACCTTCGTCGCCTTGAGGAGCGCGTCCGCCCCGATCTCGCTCGCCTTCAGGGCGGCGGCGGAGTCGGTGGAGAAGTACGGGTTGCCCGTGCCTCCGCCGAAGATCACCACGCGCCCCTTCTCGAAGTGGCGCAGCGCGCGCCGCTGGATGAACGGCTCGGCGAGCTTCGGCATCTCGATCGCCGTCATCACGCGCGTCGGCACGCCGATCGCCTCGAGCGCGTTCATCATCGCGAGCGCGTTGA
>CAVERN010000166.1:0-948 GCA_963618095.1 bacterium
CGCCCACCTCGGCGACGTGATTCGCGTGGCCATCAAGGAGGCGTCGCCCACGGGTTCGATCCGCAAGGGTCAGGTCGCGACGGCGGTGATCATCCGCACGGGCGCGCAGATCGTCCGCGAGGACGGCCAGCGCGTGCACTTCGACCAGAATGCGTGCGTGCTGGTGGACTCCAAGCTCAACCCCATCGGGTCCCGCGTGTTCGGGCCGGTGCCGCGTGAGCTGCGCGAGAAGAACTACATGAAAATCCTGTCCATGGCCCCGGAAGTGGTCTAAGAGGAGCGCATCATGAGTATCGCACGTATTCGCAAGGGGATCACGGTGGTCGTGATCAGCGGCAACGACGCCGGTCGCACCGGAGTTGTCCGCAGCGTCAACAGCAAGGACGGCACCGCGCTCGTCGAGGGCGTCAACAAGCACAAGAAGGCGGTTCGCCGCACGGAGACCAACAAGGGTGGCCTCGTGGAGATGGAGTTCCCCATCCGTCTGTGCAAGCTGATGCCGTATGACGCCGAGACCAAGAAGGGCAGCCGCGTCAAGTCCGTCGAGAAGGACGGCAAGAAGGCGCTCGCCTACAAGGGGTCCGGCAAGGCCATTGAGGCCAAGTGGACGAAGGGAGCCTAATCATCATGGCAAGTCTGAAGGAAGAATACAAGTCGCGCATCATCGCCGAACTCGAGCAGAAGCTCGGGACGACGAACAAGATGCTCGTGCCCCGCCTCCAGAAGGTCGTGCTCAACATGGCGTTCGGCATCGTCTCGAAGGACGAGCAGAAGGCGCTGGTTGACGACCTGGCGGTGATTACCGGCCAGAAGCCGATGCTGTGCCGCGCGAAGAAGTCCATCTCGAACTTCAAGCTGCGCGAGGGCATGGTGATCGGCGCGAAGGTCACGCTTCGCGGCGACCGCATGTGGGATTTCTGCGAGCGCCTCATCAACGCGGCGCTGCCC
>CAVERN010000166.1:958-3104 GCA_963618095.1 bacterium
GCGCTGCCCCGCATCCGCGACTTCCGCGGCATTCCGAATCGCGGCTTCGACGGGCGCGGCAACTACACGCTCGGTCTGAAGGACCACTCGATCTTCCCGGAAATCGTGGAAGTCTCGGGCCCGAATTCGGGCATGGACGTGACGTTCGTCACGACGGCACAGGACAACAAGGCGGCCAAGGAGTTCCTCGTGGCTCTGGGCATGCCGTTCGCGGGAAGGAACTAAGCAATGGCCAAGAAATGTCTGATGGAAAAGGCGAACCGCAAGCCGAAGTTCGGCGTGCGCGCCTACAACCGCTGCAAGATCTGCGGCCGTCGCCACGCCTATATGCGCAAGTTCGGCGTGTGCCGTCTGTGCTTCCGCGAGCTCGCCGTGAATGGTCTCATCCCCGGCGTGACCAAGGCCTCCTGGTAAGGAACGGAAAGGAACTGAAGAAATGATCATCGATCCCATTTCCGACATGCTGGTGTCGATTCGCAACGGACTCAAGGCCCGCCTCGTGCAGGTGCAGGTTCCGGCGTCGAATCTCAAGGCCGAGATCGCGAACGTGATCAAGGCGGCCGGCTACATCCAGGACGTCTACGTGACGTCGGATTTCCCGAAGAAGCTCGTCCTCACGCTGAAGTACTCGGATCGCGCCGAACCGGCCATCCGCGGTCTCCAGCGCCAGTCCCGCCCGGGTCTGCGCAAGTTCGTTTCGTGCGCGGAGATTCCGGCCGTCCTCGACGGCATGGGTCTCGCGGTGCTCTCCACGTCGAAGGGCGTGATGAGCGGCGTCGATGCGAAGAAGCAGCGTCTTGGCGGCGAACTCATCTGCACCGTTTGGTAAGGAGCAACGACAATGTCTCGTATCGGTAAAGAACCCGTGGTCCTTCCGGCCGGCGTCACCGCGACGGTGGCGGGCCAGAAGGTGACGGTGAAGGGCAAGCTCGGCGAGCTCTCCTACGTGATGCACGATGGCATCACCGCGGAGGTCAAGGACGGCAAGGTGGTTGTTTCCTGCGCGGACGACAAGACGCTCGGAAACTTCCACGGCCTGGCGCGCGCCCTGATCAACAACAACGTGAAGGGCGTTGCTGAAGGCTACACGAAGAAGCTCACGATCGAGGGCACCGGCTTCAAGGCGGTGCTCCAGGGCACGAACCTCGCCCTCTCGCTCGGCTTCGCCTCCCCGAAGATCTACGCGATCCCGGCCGGCATCAAGATCACCGTCGAGAACGACGGTCTTCTCGTGACGGTGTCGGGCATCGACAAGGACAAGGTGGGCGAGGCCGCGGCGCGCATCCGCGACTTCTATCCGGCCGAACCCTACAAGGGCAAGGGCATCAAGTACGAAGGCGAACACATTCGCCGCAAGCAGGGCAAGAAGGTGGCCTAATCTGAAGGCTGCCTGATTCGGAGAAAACACAATGAGTTTCAACCGTAAAGACCAGCGCGCGAAGCGCCATCTTCGCCTCCGTCAGCGCGTGATCGGCAGCGCGGAGAAGCCGCGCATGTCGATCTGCGTGACGAACAAGCACATGTACGTGCAGTTCATCGACGATGCCGCGGGCAAGACGCTCGCCTCCGCCTCCTCGATCAAGGAGACGAAGTGCAACGTCGAAGTCGCCAAGGCGCTCGGCGCCGCGGCCGCGGAAGCGGCCAAGGCCAAGGGCATCGTCCGCGTGGCCGTGGACCGCGGCGGCTTCAAGTTCACCGGCCGCGTGAAGGCCATCGTGGACGCCGCCGTGGCGAATGGACTGACGATCAGCGACAAACCCGCCAAGGAGGCTGAATAATGGCGATGAACCGTGACAAGCGCCGCGAGTCCGGCGCGAACGACGATCTCGACGAGCGCGTCGTGTTCGTGAACCGCTGCGCGAAGACCGTCAAGGGCGGTCGCCGCATGTCCTTCTCCGCCGTCATCGTGGTCGGCGACCACGAGGGCAAGGTGGGTCTGGGCTTCGGCAAGGCCAACGAGGTCTCCGACGCGATCCGCAAGGGCGGCGACGCGGCCCGCAAGGCCATGCACGCCGTCACGCTGCGCAAGGAGATGATCGGCGAGAAGCTCGCCGGCATCACCATCCCCCATGACGTGACCGGCGACTGCGATGGCGGCCGCGTGCTCATCAAGCCGGCTCCCGCCGGCACGGGTCTGATTGTCGGC
>CAVERN010000167.1:0-3080 GCA_963618095.1 bacterium
CGCGAAGTAGACGTCGCCGTAGCCCGTCGCCTCCGGACGGATCAGCGAGCCGCCGAACGACATGCCCTTGCCCGTCAGCACGCCCGTCCACTCGTTCGCGAGACGGCGATACTGGCCGAAGAGGTAGCCGATCTCGCGGCCGCCGACGTTCATGTCGCCCGCCGGGATGTCCGTGTCCGCGCCGATGTGGCGGTAGAGCTCGGTCATGAAGCTCTGGCAGAAGCGCATGACCTCGCGGTCGCTGCAGCGCTTGCCGGGCGTGTGCGGGCTCTGCTTCGGGTTGAAGTCCGAGCCGCCCTTGCCGCCGCCCATCGGGAGCGTGGTGAGCGAGTTCTTGAACACCTGCTCGAACGCGAGGAACTTGAGGACGGAGAGGTTGACCGACGGATCGAAGCGGAGGCCGCCCTTGTACGGGCCGATCGCCGAGTTCATCTGGATGCGGTAGCCGCGGTTGACGCGGATGTTGCCCTTGTCGTCCTCCCACGGCACGCGGAACATGACCACGCGCTCGGGCTCGACGATGCGCTCGAGAATCGCCGCCTCCTCGTACTGCCTGTTCGCGTCCAGCACCGGGCCGAGAGTCTGGAGAACCTCCTCGACCGCCTGGATGAATTCCGGTTCGTTCGCGTTCTTAGCCTTCACGTCCGCCAAGACCTTCTGCACATATTCGCTCATTTCTGTTCCTTGATTTTGGTGTGTAAAACTCCCGCATGACACAAGCAGTTTGCGTGCCAAGCGAGGCGACACGCGAAAACAGGCGCTTTCCGCACGGGACACGGCGCTTTCGTACGCGCCGTGTAAAGCCAGGGCGCCGGGCTGTACGCAGAACGTAAAGGCGTCAGACGACCCGAAGAGGCCGGGCGGGAACGCCGAACACCGTGGTTCCGGGATCGACGCTCCGCACCACCGCGCTGCCTATCCCGACGGTCGCCCCCGCCCCGACGGACACTCGCGGGACGATCCTCGCTCCCGGAAACACTCTCGCCCCCTCGCCAAGCGACACGCCGCCGCCTATCGACACGAGCGAATAGACGTGAGAGAAGTCGCCGAGCGCGGCGTCGTGCCCGACCACCGAGCCGTGGAACACGCACGCGTGCCTCCCGACCTTCACGTCCGCCGTGAGCACCGCGTTGTGGGCCACGAACGCGCCGTCTCCGACCGAGACGTTCGGGCCGAGCGATGCGGTGCGGTGGATCACCGGGATGAAGCGGCCTCCCCTGGCCTCCACCATCTCGGCGCAGCGCCGGCGCGCGCCGACGTCGCCGAGCGCGGTCACGAACACGTCGTCCTCCCGCGCGCGGTACGTCTCCGGGTCGCCGACCACCGGCGGATAGCCGACGAAGCCGTCGAGAGCGCGCGCGTTGCCGTCGAGAAACCCCTTCACGCGAAAGCGCTCGCCGAAGCCCACGGCCTCGCGCGCGGCCGCGAACATCTCGCGCCCGAACCCGCCGGCGCCTATGATCAGCAGGTTCCTCAAGCGCCGCCCTCCGCGCCCACGCCCGCCGCGGCCATGAGATCGGCAACCGTCCTCATCCCGCGGAAGCCATCCGCCGTGAGCCTGGAGCCGTACTCGTCCTCGAGCATCACGAACAGCGCGAAGCCCATCATGGACCCCCACCCGCGCACGGAGCGGAACTCCGTCTCCGGACGCACCTCCGGCGTCTCGAGGACGCCGGCGACCCTGGCGAGGAACTCGTCCACCCGCCCTCCCTACTTCGCGGCGTCGAAGTGGCGCGCGATGGCGTCGTAGCCGAGCATCATGCGCTCCGGCAGCTTGCCGTAGATCTTGTAGTAGTCCGCCACGACGGGCAGGCAGCGCGCCTTCCACTTCGCGGCGGTGTTGAGCGCGATCGACTCGAGCTTGTGGTGCGCGAACGGGTTGGCGAAGCGCTCGAGGACGGACTCGGCGTAGTCGATCTTCTCCGTGTTCGGCAGGTCGATCGTGGGGAAGATCTCGTCGAAGATGACCTTGCGCAGGAAGAGGTTGAGCTCCCTGTCCTCGATGCACTGCGCGACCTCCGTGAATCCGCGCTCGAGGCCGAGGTAGACGAGCGTCGTGTGCGCCGCGTTGAGGAACCGCACCTTGCGCGTGCGGTATGGCTGCATGTCCTGCGTGTAGACGACGTTGACGCCCGCGGCCTGAAGCGGGAGCTCCGCCTCGAGGTCGAAGCCCGCCGGCAGCTCGACCACGAAGAAGTGGAACGGCTCGCCGCAGACGAGCGTCTCGTCCCTCTCCCCGAGCTGCGAGGCGTAGCGCTCGGCGGACTCCGCGTCCGGGCGGCCCGCGACGATGCGGTCGACGAGCGTCGAGCAGAACACGCACTCGCTCTCAAGCCACTGGAGGACGGCCGGGTCATCGATGTACTTCTTCGTGCAGGCCTTGAGCTTGTCGCCGTTGTGCTCGATGAGCTCGCACGGCAGGAATACGAAGCCCGGGAGCCCGGCCCTGCAGCGCGCCGTGACGAGGCGCGCGATCTTCGCCGGGAACGTGTCCACGCCCTTCACGTACTGGATGCCCGCCTCCGTGGTGTTCGAGACGACGAAGCGGATGGACGGGTCCGTCGCGTACTTCTCGAGGTTGATGGAGAGATCCACGCCCTTGACGCACCTGATCTCCTCGATCTCCTCGACGGTGCGGTTGTTCACGAGACCGCGCAGGCACGTGTGGTACTTGCCCCCGCGCTCGTTCAGGATGCGCGACGGCGCGGAAAGCTCCACCCCGATCGGCTGGATGATCTGCACGGCCCCGTTGAAGCCCGCCTTGTCGTTCATCCTTTGCACCATCCAGTCGATGAAGCACCTCAGAAAGTTGCCCTCGCCGAACTGCAGAACCTTCGTATCCATCTCCGCCAGAACTCCTCTTTCAGTTTACCGCCCGAGAGGACTCTCCTCCCGGAAAAAAACGCGCGTAGTATACCCCCAGAACAGCCATCGGTCAACCGCCGCCGCCCGGCGTCAGAGGCCGATGTCGCCGAAGCCCGGCCATACGTCCCTGCCCTCGTACCGGCGCGGCTCAATCTCGCCGTTGAGGACGCGCAGCGCGGGATACGCCATCGCCTCCTGCTCCATCTCGCCCGGAT
>CAVERN010000168.1:0-3047 GCA_963618095.1 bacterium
GCCGCAGCGCCCATCGCCGCGTTAGACACCGCCGCGTAGTCCGCAGGGACAACCCCCTTCAGGTCCTCCACCGTCGCAAGCCCCTCGAACGTCACGTTCGTCACGACCTGCGGATCCTTGTCAAGGTCCATCTCGTTCAGCGACTGCCGCGACACCGTGGCCGCGCCGCACGCCATCGCCAGGCACGCCACCGACGCGCCGAGCGCCTTGCCGATTGCGCGGATGGCGTTGCGCATCGCGTTCGTCGTGTTCGTTTTCAGCGTCTCTCCGTCAAGCACCTTGCCCATCGCATCCTCCACGGCGGACTTCGCCGCCTCGCTGGCCGCCGCCGTGGCGGCAGACGCCGCCTCCGCCGCGTTGTATTTCGCCTCGTTCGCGTAAGCCGCCGCCGACGACGCGCTGGCGGAGGCAGACCCCAGCGCGGCAATCGCAGACTTCGCGGAAGCCGCCGCGCTGCCCGCGTACTGCTCCGCGTCGGCCGTCAGCCCGGCTATGTCCTGCATCGTCGTCGCCACGACCTCCTTCACCGAGACCACCGCCGCAAGGTTCTTCTCGGTCTCCGCCACGTCCCCGGCGGTCGCCTCCGCGTTCGCCGCCGCAGACTCCGCGTCCGCCGCCGCCGCGCTGGCGGAAGCCTCCGCCGAAGCCCGCGCCGCCTCCGTCGCGTCGAGCCTGCCGTTCAGGTCCGCCAGCGTCTCGCGCCAGTCGGGCAGAATCGTCGGGTCCTCGTACGTGGCCGGCGTCCAGTTGCCCACCGTCACCGAGCCCACCGCGTACTGCGCCCTGTCAACGCTCGAATCGAGAATCAGCCCAAACGTCATCGCCTCGTCGAACGGGATGCCGCGAAACGCGGCGCGCATCCTGTCCGTGCCGAAGTCCACCGTGGCGGAGTACCCGTCCCCGTCTTGCACCCATGCGTCGCCGTCCGCCAGCGGGAAGCGCACCACGTCGTGGCCGAACGGGTCCACCACGCGCAGGCGGAGGCTCTTGCCCGTCCACCCGTCCCCCTCGCCCCAGTCGGGTATCTCGATCTCGTCCAGGCCGCCCACGCGCACGTCGACGAGCGCGCCGACCGTCACCATGCCCGTGGCGGCGGCCGCCGCCCGGCTCTTCCTGTTCACCGAAATGTCAAGCGTTGGATTCATCGGAAGCCCCTCAAATGAAAATGCCGCCCTGCGGTATCGCGCTCGTCGCGCCGCCGAAGCTCGTCTCGTCGTTCAGCCGCCGGTAGGAGGCCTCGGCAATCGCCGCCGACATCCGCGCGCCATACACCGCCGCCCGCGCCGGGTCGCTCCACGCCCTGCCAGTCATCGACATCAGATGCCACATCGCCCCCGCCACGATGGCCTCGGCGTAGCGCTCCTTGAACCACGAAGGGCACGCCTCGCCGCCTATCTTCGGCACGACGGAGAAGCGAATCTCCACGTCGCTGCCGTGCGGGGCGTCGACGTGCGCGAACGTCGTGCTTCCGCTCCACGACACCTCGAAGCCGACCGGCCGCCCGTCCGCCCTTGCGTCGAGCACCGACTGGACCGCCATGCCGGGCGGCGCGGAAAGCGGAACGCCTCGCGGGCCGCGCTCGAAGCCGGGAACGAGCCGCCTCACGGTGCAGGCGTCCGTCTCGCGGCAGAAGTCGCGGAGCGACTTGCCGAGGGCCTGCCGCACCATCAGGTCGCCGCAGCCGGGCAGCTCGGAGACCATCGCGTCCGCCAGGGAGCCGAGGTTCTCCGTCTCGATGCTCTCCATCTCAATCGCGTCTCCGCCAATGTACGCCATCGCGCTTCCCCCTCATGGCGGGCGGCGCACCGGGAAACCCCAATGCGCCGCCCGTTCGTCAGACCTTGACCGTGCGGGGGCTCTCGTCCGCCGCGTCGGACTTCCTCACCGCCGCCGACTTGTCCTTCTTCGCCGTGGCGGGAGGCGGCACGAACGTGTTGTTCGGGGCCGTCCCCACCGCGGCGTTGAGGGCAAGCGCGGCGCGGGCGAGTTCCTTGCCGTCCTGGAACTCCCCGGCCGAGTATCGGGCAAGGAGCTCTTCGGGAATCTGCACGAACTTCACGGGTATCTCCCCTGCGGAGAGAAACCACGGAACGACGCGGCCATCTTCAACGCTCGCAATAATCATGGTCTGCCTCCCTTACAGGGTGAACGTCACCCAGTCGCCGACGACGGCTATCTCGAACTTCGCGTCCGCCGCCGCCGAGGCCTTGATGGTGAGATACGCCGCGTCGCCCGCGAGCCACGGCGCCTCTATCGCCGCGTAGGTCTTGCCGACCGTGCCGAGCGCGGCCGTGGCCGAGACGCTCGTGGGCGTGCCGGAGAGCGAGCTGCCGGAGCCCGTGGCCGCCGCCACGTAGCCGATGTCGAGCGTCGCCCCGCCGTCGTCCTTCTCGACGACGTTGAGCGCGATCCCGCGAGGCACGAAGCCGGCGGGGAGCTTGGCGGCGGCGTACACGACGCCGGCCTCCAGCTTGTCGCCCTCGTTCGTCGTGCCGTCCACGACGCAGGTCTTCTTGAACAGGCGCGAGCGCACGACGTCCGCGTCCGTGAAAGCGTCGGGCTGGCCGACGACGATGTACTTCGAATCAAGTGTAGCCATTTTCTTGTGTCCTTTCCTGATGGATTAGCCGGGCGGCGGCGCGCATGGTGCGCCGCCGCCCGTTGGATTTACGCGCCGCGCACGACCATGGAGACGCCGAAGCGCTCCGGGTAGCGCACGAACCAGTCCGCAATCTGGATCGAGCGGTGGAAGTCGCCCACCGCGTCCTTGTCGCGGAGAACCTCCGTCGTGGAGACCTCGTCCGCGAAGGTGATTGCGGACGAATCGCCGAAGAGAATCGGGTAGACGGTCTTGCCGCTAACCGACGTGCTGTCCTTCGGGAGGAGGTTGGAGACGTACACGTCCATGCCGGCCAGCTTGCCGATGGAGGTCACCGCGTTCTTGCGGAGGATGGACGCGTCGTCGCCCATCACCTCGGCGTTCTGGAACAGCTCGGAGTTCTGGAGCATCTGCGTCATCCACACCGGCACGACGCAGAACTGCGCCA
>CAVERN010000169.1:0-1114 GCA_963618095.1 bacterium
GGACTGCATCCTGCACTGCGGTGTGCGCCTCGGCGGCGACGGGTACGGGTTCAACAACGGACGGCGCGAGGACGGCTCGGTGTACATCGAGAAGATCCCCCAGCTTGGCATAGTGGAGATCGGCGACGGGGTGGAGATCGGCTCCAACACGACGATAGACCGCGCCCGCATCGGCAGGACGTACATCGGGCCGATGACGAAGATAGACAACCTTGTGCAGATCGGCCACAACGTGAAGGTGAAGGGATACTCCGGGCTCATCGCGCAGAGCGGCGTGGCGGGGTCCACCGAGATCGGCTACGGATGCCTGATCTGGGCGCAGGCCGGGATCTCCGGCCACATCAAGATCGCGGACGGCGTGCAGGTCGGCCCGCAGGCGGGCGTGCCCCAGTCGCTCGACGGCAGCCTCAAGTACGTGATCGGCGCGCCGGCGATGAGCATGAAGGATCTCGCCTCCATCACGCTCGCTCCGAGGATGATCGCGAAGCTCAAGGCGGAGGTGAAGGCGCTCCGGGAGAGGATGGACGGCAAGCCCGCCTCGCCCGCCGCCTGAGCGGCGCGCCGCCGCCCGCCGGGGGAAATGGCAAATGCACAGGCTTCTCGTCCCATCTGAGCTTCTGCGGTCGGACAGCGTGGAGCTGCCGCCCGAGGCAGCGCACCACCTCCGCGTGGTGCGCCCCAGGGACGGCGAGCTGGTGGAGCTCTTCGACGGCGCTGGGTGCGTCCGCGCCTACAGGTTCGGGGCGCCGGGATGCGCGCGCGGGGGGGCTCCCGCCCGGCTCTCCGCCGCCGGGGAGGCGTCGTTCGCCGCGCCCCGCTCTCCGACGGTGACGCTGTTCGCGTGCGTGACGAAGGGCGCGAGGTGGGACTGGACCGTGGAGAAGACGACGGAGCTCGGGGTCTCGCGCATAGTGCCCGTGCTCTCCGCCAGGTGCGTGGTGCGCGTGGAGGCGCGCGAGCGGGCGGCGAAGCGCGAGCGCTGGCGGCGCATCGCGGAGGAGGCCGCCCGCCAGTCGGACGCCAGGTGGCTGCCGGAGGTGTGCGAGCCGATGGACTTCACTTCCGCCGCGGAGCTCGCGGGACGCTGCGTCTGCTTCGTCGGCGCGCTCACCGA
>CAVERN010000169.1:1124-2947 GCA_963618095.1 bacterium
GAGGTCGTCGGCAGGCATGCCGCCGCCGGCGCCGGGGACGCCGGCTTCGGACTGTTCGTTGGCCCGGAGGGCGACTTCGCCCCGAACGAGCTGTCCGCGCTGCTCGAGGTCGCCCACCCGGCGAGCTTCGGGCCGACAATACTCAGGGCCGAGACCGCCGCGATATTCGGGGTGTCGGTGCTCGTGGCCGCCCTGGCGGGGGTGAGATGACCGAGCACGAGGCATACGTGGCGTTCAACATGGCGCCTGACATCGGCTACGTGAGGCTGCGCGCCCTTGCGGACGAGCACGGCGGCGCGGCCGCGGCCTGGGAGGCGTTCGGGGAGAAGGTCGACAGGCACGGCGCGCCGATAGACTGGGAGGGCGAAATCCGCAGGGCGGAGAGGATGGGCGTGGAGATCGTGACCTGCGAAGACCCGCGCTATCCCGCCGCGCTCGCCGACCTGCCGTCAAGGCCGCTGGCCCTCTACGTGTTCGGCAGGGCGGAGGCGCTCTGCGCGAAGGGCCTCGCGGTCGTGGGCACGCGGTCTCCGACCCTCTACGGACTGGACATGGCGGAGCGGTTCTCCACGGGCATCGTGCGCGGCGGGTACTGCGTGATATCCGGGCTCGCGACGGGGATAGACGCCGTCGCGCACAAGGCCGCGCTCGCCGCCGGCGGGACCACCGTGGGCGTCCTCGGAGGGGCTCTTGACAGGTTCTTCCCCGAGGAGAACCGGGAGCTCGGCCGGCGCATCGCCGCGAGCGGAGGGGCGGTCGTCAGCGAGTACCCGTTCGGCTTCCCCCCGGGGAGGCAGACGTTCCCGCAGCGCAACAGGATCGTGGCGGCGCTTTCGCGCGGGGTGCTGGCGGTGGAGGCTCCGCTCCAGAGCGGCACGCTCATAACATGCTCGTTCGCCGCCAGGCTCGGGCGGAAGGTGATGGCGGTGCCGGCGAACCTGGACTCGAGGAACTCCGCCGGCTGCTGGCGCCTCATAAGGGACGGCGCGGTGATGGCGACCTCCCCCGAAGAGGCGGTCGCCGCGGCCGAGGCCGGCGGCGGGGCTCCGCCCGCGGCGAGGAAGCCGGCCGCGGCGAGGAAGCCGGGAGCCTCAGCCGCGCCCCGAAGGCCCGCGCGCTCGGACAGCGCCCCGCAGCTCACGCTCGAGGAGGCGGCGGTGCTCAAGGCCATACCTTCCGTGGGCATAACGCTTGACCGGCTCGCTTTCAACACGCATCTGCCCGCGGCCCGCGTCGGCGAGGCGACGATGTCGCTCAGGCTGAAGCGTCTCGTGCGCTTCCTCCCCGGGAACCGGGTCGCCCCGGAGCGGGCGTAGGAGGCCGGCCGCGATCCTGTTGACATACCCTACGGGGGTATGGTATATTACGCGCCGTTTTCCCCTAAGGGGGGAGAAGGAGAAGCGCATGAAGAAATGCATGGAAGACGTGTCCGCGCTGCAGGCGCGGATGAAGCGGATCGCCGGGCAGGTGAACGGCGTCATCAACATGATCGGCGAGGACGTGCCGTGCGAGGACATCCTCGTGCAGCTCTGCGCGATCAACGGCGCGGTCCACAAGATCTCGCTCATGATCCTCGAGGGACATCTCCGGCACTGCGTCCGCGATGGCATCGAGAAGGGCGATGCGGACGAGACGATCGAGAGCTTCGCCGAGGCGCTCGAGAACTTCAGCAAGATGGCGTAGGAGAAGTTGAGAGGTTGAGAAGTTGAGAGGTTGAGAAGGGGAGAAGGGGAGAGGTTGAGAAGGGGAAGGGAATAGTCATGGGATCTTGTTGTGGAGCGAGTCAGGAAGCGAAGGCCGAGGCGAAGGCGTCGGGCGGCTTC
>CAVERN010000170.1:0-2947 GCA_963618095.1 bacterium
GCCGTGCCGCAGGCGCCAGAGCGCGCCTTCGGCGAGATACAGGGGGTATTCGAGCGCGATCGCGAGCCGCCGGAGCGGCGACGGGCGGCAGGGCTTCAGCGACGCGACGAACGGCGCGACCTTCTCCGCGTCGGCTGCCCATCGCGCCCGGTGGCGCGCCGCCGCCGCCGCGACGCCCGCGCGCGCCCTCTCGACGCGGGCGGGCGCGACGCGCTCCGGCGCGTCGAAGTCGACGAGCAGCCCGCTCTCTCCGTCGGCGATGTATTCGTTCATCGTCGCGTCGTCGTGCGCGACCACGCACTTGCCCATCGCCATCGCCTCCAGGAACGCCATGCCGATGCCCTCCCTGCGGCGCGGCGCGACGACGATCCCGCAATCCGCGAGCCTCTCCAGGTACTCCTCCCGCGGCAGGAACTCGTCCGCGCCCTTCACCACGAGCTCGTAGCCGTCGGCCGCGGGGAACATCCTCTCCGCCTGCTCGCGCGAGAGGCCGCCGCGCTCCCAGAGGAATACGCGCCTCGGGTCGCCCGCCTTCCGCGGCAGCGCGGCAGGATCGGGGAAGTAGCGCACGTCGAGAAGGTCCCTCACGCCGCACCGCCGCGCATGGCCGCTCACCTTCCCGCAGAAGGAGACCACGCCCATGCCGCTCGCGGCGATGCGCCGCCACTGCCAGACGCTCCCCCACTCGTTGTCGTACATCGGCACGAAGACGTTGACCTTGCCCGGGTAGTAGAAGCGCCCGCGCGCGACCGGGAACTCCCAGACCACCGCCGCGTCGCTCTCGCGCATCGCGGCGTCCGCGCCGGCCCGGTAGAGCCGCTCGTAGAAGTGCTCGCGCACGTCGAACGCCGCGCCGAGCAGGCCGACGAAGAACCGCGAGGACCGCGTCGCGCGGTGCATCGCGTGGTCGATGAAGAGGATGCGCTTTTTCATCACTGGGCAGACACAATGGACAAATGACGCGCGGATTTTGCCAAAACAGCCGGCGGCTGTCAACGGCGCTTGCGCCGAACGGGGTCTTCTGGTATAATGTGCGCCCTTCTTTTCGAGGGAATCAGTTTTTCCTCATGGAAAGAGGTCGTAACATCCAAAGGAATCAGCAATGGAAGCATACGCAGTGTTGGAGACCGGCGGCAAGCAGGTGCTTGTGAAGGCCGGCGACACGGTCGAGATTGAAAAGATCGAGGCCGAGGAGGGCAAGGAGGTTGTCCTCAATACCGTCTGCGCCGTCTCCGACGGCACGACGCTCAAGGTTGGCGCGCCGTACGTCGAGGGCGCCGCGGTGACCCTTTCGGTCGTCGGCGTGAAGCGCGGGGTCAAGACGATCAACTTCAAGGCGAAGCGCCGCAAGGGCTCGCGCCGCACGGTTGGCCACCGCCAGCAGTACACGGTCGCGACCGTCAAGTCGATAGCCTAAGGGAGGTAGCGAGAAATGGCAACTTCAGCATCAGCGCGCAACGGGCGCGATTCCAATCCGAAGTACCTCGGCGTGAAGGCCTACGACGGGCAGCTCCTCAAGGCGGGCTCGATCATCGTGCGCCAGCGCGGCACGAAGATCCACCCTGGCGCGAACGTCGGGTGCGGCCGCGACTTCACGCTCTTCGCCCTCAAGGAGGGCACGGTGAAGTTCGTCAAGGACGGCAAGGTCGTGACGATCGTCCCCGTGGACGCGAAGTAGGGCATCCGGGCGGGATGCCAGGGCAGGGCGGGGGGGGGCCACGCGAGTGGTCTCCCGCTTTTCTTTGCTCCGGCGGGCGAGTGTGGTATAATCCGCCCCCGTTTTCGAAAGGGAGACAGGGATGAGAACAGATACGCTGTGTGTTCAGGGCGGGTGGCAGCCGAAGAAGGGCGAGCCGCGCCAGGTGCCGATATACGCCTCGACGACCTTCAGGTACGAGACGACGCAGCAGATGGGCGACCTGTTCGACCTCAAGGAGTCCGGGTACTTCTACACGCGCCTCGCCAACCCCACGAACGACCAGGTGGCGAAGAAGATCGCGGCGCTTGAGGGCGGCGTCGCGGCGATCCTCACCTCCTCCGGGCAGGCGGCCTCCACGTTCGCGGTGCTGAACCTCTGCGGCGCGGGCGACCACGTGGTGTCCTCGGCGCAGATATACGGCGGCACGTTCAACCTGTTCGCCGTCTCGCTGAAGAAGCTCGGCATAGAGTTCACCTTCGTCGACCCGGACGCGCCCGCCGCCGAGATCCAGAAGGCCTTCCGCCCGAACACCAAGTGCGTCTTCGGCGAGACCGTCTCGAACCCGTCCGGCGTGGTGCTGGACATCGCGAAGTTCGCCAGGGTCGCCCACAGGAACGGCGTGCCGCTCATCGTGGACAACACCTTCCCGACGCCGGTGCTGTGCCGTCCGTTCAGGTTCGGGGCGGACATCGTGACGCACGCGACCACGAAGTACATGGACGGCCATTCGTCCCAGGTCGGCGGGTGCATCGTGGACAGCGGCAACTTCGACTGGGAGGCGCATGCGGACAAGTTCCCCGGGCTTGTCGAGCCGGACGCCTCGTACCATGGGCTTTCGTACTCGAAGGCGTTCGGCAAGATGGCGTACGTTACGAAGTGCACGGCGCACCTGATGCGCGACTTCGGGTCGATACCGTCCCCGTTCAACGCGTTCCTGCTGAACCTCGGGCTCGAGTCCCTGCACGTGCGCATACGCCGGCACGCGGAGAGCGCGCTCAAGGTCGCCAGCTGGCTCAGGTCCCAGAGGAAGGTCGCGTGGGTCAACTTCGCGGGGCTTGCGGATTCGCCGTACCGGAGGCTCGTGAGGAAGCAGTTCGACGGCCCGTCGCCGTGCGGCGTCCTCACGTTCGGCATAAGGGGCGGGCGCGAGGCGTCCATCCGCTTCATGGACTCGCTGAAGCTCATCGGGATCGTCACGCACGTCGCGGACGCCTGGAGCTGCGTGCTGCACCCCGCGTCGCACACGCA
>CAVERN010000171.1:0-2940 GCA_963618095.1 bacterium
CGATGGAGGCCTCGAACGGCCTCAACCCGCACAGCTCGCAGGGCTTCGCCGAGATCCAGAGCGTCGAGGCCAAGATGCTCGCGAAGTCCGGCCAGATCCGGGCATAGGCCGATGGGGCGCGGCATCGGCAGGATGGCGTCGTGCGTGGGCGCGGTCGCGCTTTGCGCGACGCTCTGCGCCGCCGATGCCGTGGGCCTCTACGACTATCCACAGATCCACCTCAGGTACTCGATCCTGCGGGCGCTGCTGGCGGAGACCATCCGCTCCGGCGACCCCACGAACATGGAGGCGGTGTGCCGGCAGGGGCTCGAACTCATGCCGGGCGACGCGACGTGGCAGTACAACCTCGCCTGCGCCCTGGCGCTCCGGGGCTCCTCGGACGCCGCGCTGGACGCCCTCGAGAAGTCGGTGAGGGCCGGCTTCCGCGACGCCTCCGCCATCGAGGGCGACAGCGACCTGAAGGGCGTGTCCTCAAGCGCCCGCTTCCGGGCGATCGTGCAGGAGGCGCGCGACACGGCGAAGTTCCCGGCCCCCGGGCGCCCGGTCCCGAGGACCGCCCGGCTCACGCAGGGCACCAGGCTTGTGCTGTCGAAGGCGAACCTCGAGTGGAACTTCGACTGCGGTCTCTACGTCGCCAACTTCAAGTTCCTGAAGGGGGCGTCCGAGTCGCCCGAGGCCGTCGCGGCGGGCTATTCGGGCCCTGGACGGGAGGTGCTTGCCGCCTGGCTTGCGGACGGGACGGCCGCGGGCAGCGGCGGCGACGTGTACGTGAACCGCGACGGAAACCACTCGCGCATAAGGATCGACGACTTCCCTCTGCTCTCCGAGCTGTGCTTCGAGGCGGAGGCGCGCGGGAAGGGCGTAGACAGGGCGCTGCCCAACGCCATCTATCCGGGCGCGGCCGTGGTGGGCAACGCCTCCCTCGCGATCGTCTCGTCGAACGACACCTGCTCGCTTGTGCGCAGCGCCATGCAGAATCCGCTCGCGATGGGCGCGCTGAGCATGTGCTACCTCGACAACCAGTTCTGGGTGTTCCCCGCCCACAAGGACTTCCTCCCGTCCGCCGGCGTCGACCGCTATCCTGCCTCGACTCCGTGCGCCCTGCAGTCCGTAGGCTCCAGCGGGTCGGACAGGTATTTCGTGCGGGCGGCGCTTGCGGCGTCCGCCGCGCTCCGGCCCGAGACGAAGAAGGCGGTGCTGGAGCGCAGGCTCTTCGGCCCGCTCATGCAGTACCTGTTCCGGCGCACGCGGCCCGGGGTGGAGAGCGAGGCCGACTACCTGAGCGCAAAGGCGCATCCGGTGGCGTTCGGGCGCGAGTCGCTCGATGTCGCGGGGATGCTCCGCCTCGCCCATGGCCTCACGCCGGAGGCGATCCCGCCGGCGGTGATGCCGCCGTCCGTGTCCGTGCCGGTGACGTCCCTCGACCTCGAGAAGGAGCTTGACTTCCGCTTCGTGCCGTACGGGGCGTCGGGCGGCGGCGTGGAGTACGCCTGGCGCGTGGTCGGCGGAGATCCCGGGCGGGTCGTGATAACCCCGGGCGAGGGCGGCGCCGTGCATCTTGCGGTCGACTGCCGGAGCCTCACGAACCGCATCGACGTGGCGTGCTTCGCCAAGACCTCCGGGAGCGCCTGGGGCGCTCCGTCCTTCGTGAGCATCGCCCCGCAGAAGCCCTGAGCCCTGGCGGGGTGTCGGCTTCCGCTTGATTTTGCGGCGTTCGTGTTATATAATCGTCGCCGTTTTTTTCCGCTCGGACTGTAGCTCAGTTGGTAGAGCACGACACTTTTAATGTTGGGGTCGCGGGTCCGATCCCCGCCAGTCCGACCACTCCCCCCGCATCCGCCCTGGACTATTGCCGGGACGCCGGCTGGCGTTCGAGCGCCACCCTCATCGAGCCGATCTTCGCGGCGACGTTGACTATCGACGGATCGGCGGGCGGGTCTGCGGCGGCGAGCTCGTCGGAGGCGGCGGCGTGCAGCCACACGGCGGAGCACGCTGCGAGGTATGCGTCCCCCGCATACGCCCATCGTGCGGCGATCACGCCGGAGAGGAGGTCGCCCATCCCGCCCATCGCCATGGTCGGGTTGCCCGCCTCGCACACGAACTCGCGGCCGTCCGGGCATCGCACGATCGTGCCCGCGCCCTTCAGCACGCATATCGCGTGGTAGCGCTCGACTATGCGCCGGGCGGCGGCCGGCCTGTCGGCGAGCACGTCCTCCGTCCTGCACGCCAGAAGGCGCGCGGCCTCACCGGCGTGCGGGGTGAGCACCACCGACTGCCCGTCGGTCGCCGGCACGGCGGTCGGCTTCCTGGCGTACCAGTTGGCGAGGATGTTGAGGGCGTCGGCGTCGATCACGAAGTTGCTCTTTGCGCCCGAGAGGAGCCTCGACACGAGCATCTCGGTCGTCTGCGTGACGCCAAGCCCCATGCCGATCACGGTGACGTCCGCCTTCGGGGGCACGCACACCGCGGTCTGCTTCATGAAGGTGGCCTCTGGCACGAGCGAGCCCGCCGCTATGCGGGAGGCGTCCGGCACCACGAGGTGGACGAGCCCGGCCCCTGCCGCCCTGGCCCCGAGGCCGCAGATGACGGGGGCGTGGATGTAGCGGCTCGATCCGCCGACGACGGTGACGGTTCCCACCGAGTACTTGTTCGCGTCCGCCGGACGGCGCGGGAACGCACCTGAGATTGCTTCGGGTATCTGCATACGGCCTCGGAGTATAGCAAAAAGCCGCGAAATGCGCCAGTAATGGTCGAGGCGAGGCGCGAGCGCGAGGGGTGGGTTTGACGAGTTCGAGATCATTTCCGAATCCGGGGTCGCGCAATGACGGTCGCCATGGCCGAGCATGCGCCTCGCATGATCTCCGTGTTGCGCATTCTGGACGGTCGAACGGATTATGCCACGGCGATCTTTGGCTCGCAGACATGACCGAGAACCGCCGA
>CAVERN010000172.1:0-2930 GCA_963618095.1 bacterium
CCGCCGCCTGAAGGCCCTCGGAGAGGTGCTTCATGCCCAGGAGGAAGATGCCCAGTCCGCCAAGGACCGTCAGGAGGATCGTGAGGATGTCTTTCATAAGCTAACGAGAGTTGAATGGATGCCGGGGGATGGACACCGACATGAACCCATTCCACCTATTCAACCTATTTCGCCTTTCTTCATCTTCGCGCATTATACCAAATCGCAACCCCCTTCTACTCGCAGAAACTGTGCAAGATTAGGTCTGACCTAAATTTGCACAAAACGTGCAAGATTAGGTCTGACCTGATTTTGCACGTTCAAGGGACTTGATCTGGTCGCGGAGGTATGCCGCGCGCTCGAACTCGAGCGCGTCCGCCGCCTGCATCATCTCCGTCGTCAGCTCCTGGACGACCTGATCGACGTCGTCGGAGCCGGACGGAACGCGCTCCCTGCCCTTTTCTCCCGTCCCGCTCTTGAAAACGTACGCGGATTCGTTGATGGAGCGCCTGACCGCATGCGGCGTAATGCCGTGCTCTCGGTTGTACGCCATCTGCATCTCGCGGTGGCGGCTCGCTATCTCGATCGTCTCGCGGATGGCGTCCGTCACGCGGTCCGCATAGAGGATCACCCGGCCGTGCTCGTGGCGGGCGCATCTGCCCGCCGTCTGCACGAGCGAGGTGGTGGACCTGAGGAACCCCTCCTTGTCCGCGTCGAGTATGGCGACGAGCGCCACCTCCGGGAAGTCGAGCCCCTCCCGGAGCAGGTTTATCCCGACCAGCACGTCGAACTCGCCCTTCCGCAGACGGCCGAGGATGGCCACGCGCTCAAGCGCGTCTATCCCGCTGTGGAGGTACTCCACGCGTATCCCGGTCTCGTGGAGGTAGTCCGTGAGGTCCTCCGCCGAGCGCTTAGTGAGGGTCGTGACCAGCGCCCGGTCGCCGGCGGCGGCGACCCTGCGCAGCTCGTCCATCAGGTCGTCCACCTGGTTTCTGAGCGGGCGCACCTCGATCTCCGGGTCGAGAAGGCCGGTCGGACGTATCACCTGCTCCGCGACGGTGCTCGAGACGGAGTACTCGTAGTCCCCCGGCGTCGCCGAAGCGAACACGATCTGGCGCACCTTGCGCTCGAACTCGTCGAACTTGAGCGGGCGGTTGTCCTTCGCGCTCGGAAGCCTGAAGCCGTAGTCGACGAGCTTCTGCTTCCGCGCCTGATCACCGTTGTACATCGCCCGTATCTGCGGCACCGCCACGTGCGACTCGTCGACGATCGTGAGGAAATCCTCCGGGAAGTAGTCGAGCAGGCATTCCGGGGGCTCCCCCGGAGCCCGCCCCGTGAGCGGACGCGAATAGTTCTCTATGCCGTTGCAGTATCCGAGCTCCCGCATCATCTCGATGTCGTACTCGGTCCTCTCGCGCAGCCTCTGCGCCTCCAGGTACTTCTTCGCCCCCTCGAACTCCTTCAGGCGATCCGCGAGCTCGAGCTCTATGCGCTTGTATGCGGCCTCCATCTTGTCCTTCGGCATCACGAACTGCTTGGCGGGGGTTATCACCACGGCGGGCATCGTCGCGCCCGCCTTCCCGGTGAGGGGGTCGATGGAGCGGATGGAGTCCACCTCGTCGCCGAAGAACTCGATCCTCAGCGCGTCGAGCGCGTACGCCGGGAACACGTCCACCACGTCCCCGCGCACGCGGAAGCGTCCCTGCGCGAAGTCTACGTCGTTGCGGACGTACTGCGCCTCGACGAGCCGGGCGATGAGGTCTCCGCGCCCCTTCCCCTCTCCGACCTTCGCGCGCACGGCGAGGTCGCGGTACTCCGTGGACTCCCCGAGGCCGTAGATGCACGAGACGGACGCCACCACGATCACGTCCCGCCGGGCGATGAGGGAGTTCGTGGCGGAGAGGCGGTAGCGCTCTATCTCCTCGTTGATCGCCGCGTCCTTCTCGATGTACGTGTCCGTCTGGGGTATGTAGGCCTCGGGCTGGTAGTAGTCGTAGTAGGAGATGAAGTACTCCACCGCGTTGTCCGGGAAGAAGTCCTTCAGCTCCGAGAAGAGCTGCGCGGCGAGGGTCTTGTTGTGGGAGAGGACGAGCGTCGGGCGGCCCCACTTCTCTATGAGGTTCGCCATCGTGAACGTCTTGCCCGAGCCCGTCACGCCCTGCAGCACCAGGCGCTTCTCGCCTGCGGCGAGCCCGGCCGCCAGCCGGTCCACGGCGGCGGGCTGGTCTCCCGTGGGACTGAACGGCGCCTGCAGCCTGAAAAGTCTTTCAGCCATGAGAAAACGCCATGCAAACGAATGTCATCTGCATGGCGTCCCCGTTTCTGCCGGAATTCCTTCCGGACTCCTCCGTCAGGCCTGCGCGTCCGCCTCGGCCATGGCCGCCCGGCGGCTCAGCTTGATGCGGCCGCGGTCGTCCACGCCAATGCACTTCACGCGCATCTTGTCGCCGACCTTGCAGACGTCCTCGACGGAGTTGACGCGCCTGTCGGAGAGCTCGGAGATGTGGCAGAGGCCGTCCTTGCCGGGCAGGATCTCCACGAACGCGCCGAACTCCTTGATTCCGGTCACCGTGCCGTCGTAGACCTTGCCGGGCTCGGCCTCCGCCGTCACGGCGTTGACCTCGGCCTTCGCGCTGTCCATCATGTCGCCGGTCACGGCGAAGATGGAGACGACGCCGAAGTCGCCCTCCTCCTCGATGTCGATCTGGGCGCCGGTCTTCTCGCAGATGCCGCGGATCGTCTCGCCGCCCTTGCCGATCAGGGCGCCGATCTTGTCGGCGGGGATCTTCACGACCTCCATGCGCGGAGCGTACTTGTTGAGCTCCTTGCGCGGGGCGGGGATCACGCTCTCCATGAAGTCGATGATCTTCAGGCGAGCGTCGTGCGCGGCCTTGACCGCGCCCTCGACGAGGTCCCACGTGAGGCCGCGGAGCTTCAGGTCGACCTGGAAG
>CAVERN010000173.1:0-2916 GCA_963618095.1 bacterium
ATGGCTCGAAGATTCCTCCTCATGTGCTGAGAAACATCATGGACATCATCGAAACACAATACGACTATATTGTGAATCGGTGGTTGGCGACGTTCGGCTCGGCTTCGTATTACTGTTGATAGTGTTCCGAGACGCAGATAGTGATCGAGCGAAGGCGTCGTCAAGCTTGCGCGCGGCCTGCTCGAACGCTCGGTGGCAACACAAGGGGATGAAGCGACTCGGCAAGCGACCAAAGAGAGCTTAGCACGAAGTCGGCCTGCCCGGCACATGCGGCGGCGAACGCGGCGATCGCGCGTATGCGCGATGTCGTCGCGCCCGGTTCGTGGTAAAAACGGCTGACGTGGTTCGGGGGTGAGTTGCCGGGTTCCACTAAAATTGTAGAAGAGCCAAGTTTCCGGTTGAAAAAAAAAACCATAATGGTAACATTCGCTCCGAATTCATTTGACAGGAGTGTATACCATGAGGAAAATTGCAGCGTTTTTCGCGGCGGCGCTCGCCTCCGCGGCGTGTCTGGCCGACGCCGGGACGGTCCTCTACACCGAGACAGACATGACCGCCTCGGGCGACTGGGAGGTGTCCGTCGCGGCGGGCGAGTCGAACGTGGTCAACGTGGCGCAGAGCGGCGCCGGGCGCATCGTCAAGACCGGCGCGGGCACGCTCGTGCTCACGAGGAACAGCGCCTTCACGGGCGGCGTTGAGATCCGCGAGGGGGCGGTGCTCGTCGACCCGGCCCTCTCCGAGGGCGCCTCCGGCACGGTAAACTGCACGGCGCTCGGCTCGGGCGCGGTGACGGTGTGCGCCCAGACCGACTCCTTCCAGGGCTACTGCGAGCTCGGGATCGTCGGCGCGGGGAGCAACGACACGAGAGTCGTCACGGTGGCGAACGCGATCAACGTGACCGGCACGTCCTCCGGCACGTACCCCGCGCTCGTCATATACGGCCAGAACGTGGTGCTCACGGGCAAGATAACGGCGGCGGCGGACTTCGTGTTCATCGACGACCTGAACTCCACCACGGCCATAAGCAAGTCGCAGTACAACAGATGGCAGAAGGTGCAGTCGTGCACGTTCGGCGAGATCGAGGCCGCCGGGTCGGTCGGCTTCTCCGGGGTGTGCCGCATGGTGTTCGCGGGGAAGGTGAAGACCCCGAAGCTCGACCTCTGCATAAGGCGCGAGCGTCGCCCCGGCGACTACGACGGCTCGAACCAGAACAACATGCACGGCGCGCTCGTGTTCCAGGCGGTGAACGAGATCGGCGAGATAGTGGACGCGAACCGCCCCATATACTGCGCCGGGGAGAATGTGCTGCCCGGCGTCCTCTTCCGCATCCCGAAGCTTCCGGGGCGCCTGCAACTGTCGACGTTCGCGTATCTGAGAATGGAGAGCTACGATGGCACAAAGTACAGCCAGACGATAGGCGGGCTTTCGAGCGACACGCTCGAGGACGGCGAAGTGGTGAACGAGCGTCTTGCCTACGACTGGCGTGTGAAGGGCTACAACACCCTCACGATATCCGGCGTCGCGCCGGAGGACGGGGCGGACTCGCTTGAGCTGTCGACTAGCGCGTCGCTGAACGACACCATGTCGCTCGTGGTGGACGCGTACGACGGCTTCACGCAGACCGTCTCGAACCACGTTCACACCATGACCGGCTCGATCACGGTGAAGAAGGGCGCCTTCCGCGTGGCGGGCACCGCCCAGTTCACGAGCGTGAAGGCGGTCTCGGTCTCCGCGGGCGCCTCGCTCCGCATCGACTCCACGAACGCCGATCCGTTCCCCAGCCTCGCGTCCGCGTCGGTGGACGGCGAGCTGACCGTGACGGACGCCGCCGCCGGGTGCGACCTCCTGAAGGACGTGGACCTGCGTCTCGGCGCGAACGCGACGCTCTCCCTGCCGCAGTCCGCAGCCACGACGCAGACCGTGAGGACGGTCTCCTTCGGCGGGAAGCCGGTGGCGGTGGGGATCCATGCGCCGGGAAGCCTTCCCTTCATGGTCGGCGGCGCCGCGCTCAGGGTGCTTTCCGTGTCGGACGGGTTCTGCGTGGACGCGACGTGGTCCGGCGCGGCGGAGGGGGACAACCTGATGTCGAACGCCGGGAACTGGCAGGGCGCTCCCGAGGAGCTGGACCTCGATAGCGGCACGCTGACCGTGACCATCGCCGGCGACGGCGAGGAGATGGTGTACGCCGACGGCACGGTCATAGACAGCCTCAAGTTCCGCCGCACCCCCGCGTCCACCCCGTTCGCGATACGCCCGGCGACGAAGGGCGCCTCGCTCACGGTCGCGGGCGAGATATCGATCACCAACTCCGCGCAGCTCATCCTGAGCGGCACGATCGCGACCCCGGACCACGAGGACCAGGGCGAGCCGTCCATCCACGGCGGGCGCACGATGACCATCTACCCGGTCAAAAATCCCGTCATCGAGGAGTGTCGGGCGACGAACAACGTGTACCTGGCGAAGAACGGTCCGTCCCTCCCGGTGGTGCTCGACAACGCCGTCATCGAGAAGCCGATATGGTCCAGGGGCCAGGGCGTCTCCGGCTTCGGGCTGTTCTACTGCCTGCCGAACACCACGAACGAGATAAGGGGGACGTTCTTCCACGAGACTTGGTGGCCTTTCTTCCAGGTCGATGAGGGAGCCGTGCTCACGTTCTCCGGCGGGATGGGCGCTAAGATCATGATGCGCAAGGAGTGCAAGGGGACGATGGTGATCCGCGACAAGCCGCTCACCTCGACCTCGTACTTCGGCGTATGCAACGGGCGGCTGGTCCTCGACGCCGAGAACTTCTCCCTGCGCGGGAGTGGATCCGGCGAGGGCATCATGCTTGAATGCGATGGCGGCCCCGCGACGATCGAGTGCCGCAGGTCCTGCTGCTTCGACGGCGACTGCGCCTTCATGATGTACGGAGATAAC
>CAVERN010000174.1:0-2908 GCA_963618095.1 bacterium
GTCTACGGATGCTTCGGATACGACGCCAACGGACACGGCACCCACGTCGCCGGGACGCTCGCCGGGGACGGCGCGCTCTCGGACGGCGCATTCCGGGGAGTGGCGTGCGGGGCCGCGCTCAACGTGTGGCAGTGCGCCGACGCGTACGGATACATCTACTTTCCTTCTTCAGCGCAGCTGCTCTTCCAGCCGGACGTGGAGAATTCGCCCTCGTATCTGCATTCGGCGAGCTGGGGCATAGACTGCCACTCCGAGTACGACTCGTCCTGCGTGTCCGTGGACGAGTGGATGTGGGAGCATCCGGAGAACTTCGCGGCGTTCGCCGCCGGCAACACCGGGGACGTCGAGAGGATCCTCTCCCCCGCCGTCGCGAAGAACGTCGTGGCCGTGGGGGCGAGCGAGTCCCTCAGGCCGGACAAGGGCGCGGACGCCGACAACCCGTCCGCCGTAGCGCAATTCTCCTCCAGGGGCCCGACGAAGGACGGCCGCGTCAAGCCGGACGTCTGCGCGCCCGGCACGTACGTGCTCTCCACGCGCTCGACGAGGACGCATAGCCAGGGCAGCGGCCTCTGCCCGACCAACACGCGCTACATGTTCCTCAGCGGCACGTCAATGGCGACGCCCGTCGTCGCGGGCTCGGCGGCGCTCGTGCGCCAGTGGCTCATGGAGCGGCGCGGGTTCACGAACGAGCTCCCGACGGCCGCGCTCATGAAGGCCGTGCTCATGGGAGGCGCGCACGACATGTCCGAAGACTCCGGAGGCGACTGCGGCGGCGCGGCGCCGAACAGCGTCCAGGGCTGGGGGCGGATCGACCTCGGAGAGTCCGTATGCCCGGCCGGGGCGTCCGTCGCTCTTGCGGACAGGATTCCGTTCGCGGACGGCGAGACGTTCCGGATGCGGGTTTCGGCGACGAACTCGGGTCCCCTCTCCGTGATGCTGGCCTGGACCGACTACCCTGGCGAGTACGGGGCGGCGCGGGCGCTCGTGAACGACCTCGACCTCGTGGTCTCCAACGAGACGACCGGGGCGGTGTGGCGCGGAAACGGCGCGGAGGGCGGCGACCGCGTGAACTCCGCGGAGTCCGTGCGCATCCCGCAGGCGGAGGCCGGCGCGTACTCCGTGCTGGTGGAGGGAGTCTCCGTGCCGTACGACTGCATGGAGGGCGGCGCGGCCGCGCTGTTCGTTCGCGGACAGATCGCGGATGGCGGCGGCCTGCCGGAGGCGGAGACCGTGGAGCTCACGGTGGAGACGGACGGCGCGCGCCCTGGCGTCGCGCATCCCGCGCCAGGGCGGCGCCGCGTCACGAAGGGCGTCCCCGTGACGCTCAGCGCGGAGGAGGATCTCGCCGTCGACTGCGGGGACGTGCTGATGCGCCGCGGTCTCGCGGGATGGACCGGGGAGGGGGACGTTCCCGCGAGCGGGACGTCCAGTCGCGTGGTGGTGCGCCTTTCGCGGGACAGCCGCATCAGATGGGCCTGGAACGCGCACACGAACGCGCTGCTGCGGTCGTACCTGATGATTCCAAGCGCCGGCGAGGGGAGATGCCTGTACTACGTGGACGAATGGCCGCGCCTTGGGGACGTGTACACGGTCCGCGTCCCGGAGACGGTGCCTGGCGGGTCCGAGACGATCGACGTCACCGGGTACGGCTACTGGTACACGGACGGCTATGGCTCCTCAAGGCAGATGGAGGTGCAGCGTCTCGGGCGCATAGAGGTCGCGGACTTCGGATCCGCCGAGACCGAGCCGCTGGCGGACGGCAGCGGGCACATGGCCACGGAGTTCTCCATGAGCGTCCCCGGCGCCACCGACGTCATGTACTGCTTCTACGACGAGGCTTCCGTGGACGTCGAGACCACGCTCCCCACCTGGTGGCACCAGCGCTACGTCGCGCTGGACCCCGACGCCGACCTGCTTCGGTTCACGTCCGTATCGCCAAGCCTTCTCGAGTGGACCGGCGGAGCCGGGCGCATGCGCGTGCTCGAGCGGTCGGAGGCGCTCGGGAGCGCCGCCGACTGGCGGCCCGTGTACACGAACGCTCCTGCGCCGTCCCTGACGAACCGATGGGATGTGCCGGCGGAGTATTCGGGGAGCTCGTTCTACAGGATCGTGGTTGAGCAATGACGCATGAGACCAACGTAGTGGATGCCGCCGGCGCCAGGCCGAACTGCCTCAGGCTCTTCTGGGAGTGGTTCAAGATCGCGCTTTTCGTCGTCGGCGGAGGGTATGCGATCATCGTGGTCGCGGACGAGGTGTTCGGGCGCAAGCTGAGGTGGATAGGGGACGGCGAGCTTCTCGAGCATCTCCCGATAATCTCCTCCGTCCCCGGGCTCATCGCGGGGAACTCCGCCATCTACGTGGGGCTTAAGGTGCGCGGCCGGCTCGGCGCGGTGGTGGCGCTCTTCGGCGTCGCCCTCCCGTCCATAGCCATATTCCTCGCGGTGTCGGTGGGGTTCGACCTCATCCCTAAGGACAGCGCGTGGATAGAGGGGGCGTTCCTTGGCCTGAGAAGCGCCCTCTCCGGCGTGATAGCCGGCACGATATGGCGCACGCTCGCGAAGTCCGGCGTGGACTGGTCGAAGGGCGTCGGCGTCGCGCTCGAGCCGCTTTCGCGGCGCTCGCTCGCGCTCGCGGCGGCGCTCGCGGCCGCATACGTCGCCGTCGCGGCGGCGTTCGCCTTCGACTCGTTCTGGTCGTTCCTGAAGTTCGGGTGCATCGCGATAGGCGGAGGGTTTCCGCTCGTGCCGTTCTACTTCGGCACGTTCGTGGGGCCGGAGGCGCCGCTGCTCAACATGGCGCCGGGGGACTTCTCCAACCTGATGGCCCTCACGCAGATGACGCCGGGCCCGGTGAGCCTGAACGCCGCCACGTTCTTCGGATATCGTCTTGACGGCGTGTTCGGCTCCCT
>CAVERN010000175.1:0-2900 GCA_963618095.1 bacterium
GCGCGGTCGGCGCCGTGCATGAGCTGCCATTTCAGCGGGTTGTAGCGAATGTAGCGCTCGGTCGCGTCGATGAACTCGCGCCTGAGGCAGAGGCGGTCGTGGTAGCCCTGCTGCCAGAGCCTTTGGCCGAGCACAGCTCGGCCATCAACACTACCTCCGTAGAGAGCGCCTGTGGCCGAAGCTGCCTGATCCACGGCGGTGGTGGCCGGGCTGTGCTTGGCTTGATCTACGGCGGTGGTGGCCGAAGCCGCCTGATCTACGGCGGTGGTGGCCGAAGCCGCCTGATCTACGGCGGTGGTGGCCGGGCTGTGCTTGGCTTGATCTGCAGCGTTGATGGCCGAGCTGTGCTCGGCCAATCTCGCAACCTTGGTCGTATAGTTCTTGAAGCGCCGTATCGCGTTGCCCAGCGCTTTGAGTGGCTCGGTCAGGCCAGGCACAAGCGCGACGTTGAAATGAACATGGTCGGGCATCACCACATGCCCGAAGAGGCGAAGCCCCGGATTGAGGCGTGGCATCACGGCGAGCGCTTCGGCGACCTTCTCGCCAAGAGGCGAAAGCCTCATCTCGCCGCCGACAACGCGCCCGAAAAGCGGCCGCTGCGGCTCCGTCGAGATCGTGATGAACAGCGACGCCCCGCGCGCGTAATCCCACGCGAGGCAGCGTCGATAGCGCTTAATCGCCGCCTTCGCCTCATCTGCCTTCATAGAATTCGCGCATTGTACCACATTCGCCGCGAAAGCGAGCGATGAAAGAGGCTCGTCTTTTTTGCGGCTTAATGGCAAAAGAGGCTCGTTTTTTTTGCGGCAAGAAAACGGCGGCGGCGTGTGCTATAATGTTGGGCATGAAAGACATGAACAGAAAGCTGCTGATGGGACTGTCCGTCTGCGCGGCGCTTGCCGCGTCGGCGGAGGTCAGGGTCGGAATCATCGGGCTCGACACGAGCCATGCGATCGCGTTCACGAAGATCATGAACGTCGACAAGGACCCGGGGTGCGCCGGCTTCCGCGTCTCGCACGCCTACCAGTGGGGCTCGAAGGACATCGTCTCCTCGACGAACCGCTACCCGAAGTACATCGCGCAGGTGAAGGAGATGGGCGTCGAGGTCGTGCCGACGATCGACGACCTGATCGCGAGCGTCGACGTCGTCTGCCTGGAGACGAACGACGGCCGCGAGCACCTCTGGCAGGCGGAGAAGGTCTTCAAGGCCGGCAAGCCGTGCTTCGTCGACAAGCCGCTCGCGCACAACCTGAAGGACGCGCTGAAGATCTACGAGCTCGGGAAGAGGTACGGCGCGAAGTACTTCTCGGCCTCCGTGCTCCGCTACGGAAAGGCCGTGCAGGCGGCGCGCGCGGGCGAATACGGGAAGATCCGCTCGGCCTCGTTCATCTCGCCGTCGCCGCTCGAGGCGCAGGGCACCCACAACTTCTACAGCTGGTACGGCATCCACGGCTTCGAGCCCTACGTCGCCGTCATGGGCACGGGGGCCGAGAAGGTCAGCTGCTTCCGCAGCGAGACGGACGACGTGGTCAACGTCGCCTACGCGAGCGGGCGCCTCGGCCAGCTCCACCTGCTGCGCGACTCGTGGATCTACTCCGGCTACGTCCTGCCGGAGAAGCCGAAGGACAGCAAGAACCCGCTCGTCGTGTCGGACGGAAACCCCGGCTACGCGCCGCTGATGCGCGACATCGTGAAGTTCTTCAAGACCGGCGTCGTGCCGTTCCCGCCGGAGGAGACGCTCGAGATCTTCGCGCTCATGGAGGCGGCGGAGATGTCGGCGAAGCGCGGCGGCGCGCCCGTCACGCTCGCGGAGGCGCTCGCCGAGGCGAGGAAGTGACGGACTTCAGAAGACAACTCGAAGGAGAACGAAGGACATGAACAGAAGGAACTTCATACAGGCGGGCGCCGGCGCGTTCGCAGTCGCGGCGGCCGGGCGCGCCTGGGGCGCGGCCGCGCCGTCCAACCGAGTGAGGCTCGCGATCGTCGGGTGCCACGAGAAGGGCCGCGGCATCACGGTCATGAAGGCCGCGATGAAGGTGCCGGGCGTAGAGATCGCGTGGGTGTGCGACGTGGACCGCCGCGCGCGCGAGTTCGCGGCGGATTGCGTGTTCAAGGCGACCGGCGCGAGGCCGAAGATGGAGAAGGACCTCCGCAAGGTCGTGGAGGACCCGGAGCTCGACGGCATCATCTCCGAGACGCCCGACCACTTCCACGCGTACTCGGCGGTGCTGGCGATGAGGGCCGGCAAGGCCGTGTACGTGGAGAAGCCGTGCATCTTCTGTCCGGCGGAGGGCGAAGCGCTCGTGCGCGCCGCCCGCGAGACCCGGCAGGTGCTGCAGGTCGGCTCGCAGCGCCGCGCCTCGCTCTCCTACCGCGCCGCGTTCGACTACCTGAAGGAGACGAACGCGATCGGCGAAATGCGCTTCGCGAAGGCCTGGTACGTCTCGGACCGCGCCTCGATCGGCGTCGGCCGGAAGGCCGCCGTGCCCGAGTGGCTCGACTGGGACCTCTGGCAGGGCCCGGCGCCGCGCGAGGACTTCCGCGACAACGTCGTCCACTACAACTGGCACTGGTTCCGCAAGTGGGGGACGTCCGAGATGGGCAACAACGCGCCGCACTTCGCGGACGCCGCGCGGTGGGCGCTCGGGCTGGACGAGTACCCGGAGAGCGTGCAGTGCTCGGGCGGACTCTACATGCCCAAGGGCGGCGACTTCGAGTGGCCGGACGTGTTCAACGCCTCCTTCAAGTACGCGAGCGGCAAGATGATCGCGTTCGAGATGCGCTGCCACAGCCGCGTGAGGCCGTACGAGGCCATGCAGACCGGCGCGATGGTGTACGGCGAGCGCGGCTCGCTCCTCCTCGGGCCGAGCGACGACGCGAAGATCTTCGACGCCAAGGGGAAG
>CAVERN010000176.1:0-2877 GCA_963618095.1 bacterium
AGCAGATGGTCTTCGAGTCGAGTCCGCCGCTGACGCACACGCCAACGGTCTTGCCCTTGAGGTCTTCGAGTTTCATTTTGTTTCCTTTTGGCTTACGCCTTTCATTGAATCCGTCAAAGCTCCGCGAGCCCCTGCCCAGGCCTGTCCGGCGCATAGATCGCGTGCGCCTGGAGGATGGCCAGGAGGGCGAACGCCGCGATCATCATCTCCCCGCCCTCCTCGAGGGCGGTGCACAGCGCGGACATGGAGTCGCCCATCCCGGCGCCCGACGCGGCCTGCGAGTGCCTGTACCAGGCGGGCAGCCGGTCGCACATCTGCACCATCACGCCGGAGAGCCCGAAGAAGCACATCGTCCACGCCACCGGGTGCAGGCGGAAGAATCCCCGGACGAGGCGCGGGAAATAGTAGGCGAGCATGGCGGCGAACACGCCGAAGAGCAGCACGAAATAGGCGACCACCATGCACTTCGCGCCCAGCGGCGCCGCCCCGTTCGTGAGAAACCTCATCTTGAAGGGCGTGCCGGTGAGCGGAGCGCCGTTCGGCTTCACCAGACCGCAGACCGAGCCGTTCGGGCCGACGACGTCCGGATAGGCGCGCTGCAGGAGCATCACGTGGAGGTCGAGCTCCTTCGCAACCGCCATCGCCGCGAGGCAGGACACGCAGAGGCACAGGAACACCTTCCGAGCCGGCGAGCCGGAGAACGGGCAGCAGAGCCACACGGCCGGCACGATCAGGGCGAAGAACGGCACCGTCATCGCCTCGAAGAAAGAGTAGCCGCCGCCGTCGAACGCCGCCTTCAGGGCGGATGGCTCCATCACCGCCCAGACCGCGGCCAGCGCCGCAATGGAAAGCGCCCACGCGACAGGCGCGAGCAGCCAGGATCTTCTCGATGCAAGAACGTTCATTCCTATTTCCCCGGGCGCTACTCGTCGAGCATTCCCTTGTACGCGACCCGGCGCACCTTCTGTATGGAGGTGCGCTCCAGGGGCTCGCGCAGGACGAGGATCTTGCGCGGCCGCTTGTAGTCCGCCAGCCTCTGGCACCGCGTGCGGATGCCAATCCTCGCCACGCGCTCCATCTCATCCCACGGCATCGGCACGCCGCCGTTCCGGGCGGCAAGCGCCTCCTCGTCGGGATGAACGACCACGCCCACGTGCTCGCCGGGATCGCCGCCCACCCGATAGCCGACCACGACGCAGTCCGCGATGAGGGGGTCGCCCGCAATCACGTTCTCGACCTCCTCGGGGTAGATGTTCTTCCCCTCGCGATTGACGATCAGCGCCTTCTTGCGCCCTCGAATCGTGATGAGGCCCTGCTCGTCCACCGACGCCAGGTCGCCGGTGCGCAACCACTCGCCGTCGAAGGCCTCGCGCGTCGCGGCCTCGTTGTTGAAGTAGCCGCGCATCACGATCGGGCCCTTGATCTGGAGCTCGCCCACTCCAGACTCGTTGGAATCCGCTATGCGTATCTCGATGTTCGGCAGCTTGTGCCCGATCGTGCCGATCTTCGCGACCTTCGGTCCCGCGACGGACACCACGGGCGAGCACTCCGTAAGCCCGTAACCCTCAAGCATCTTTATGCCAAGCGCCTTGAAGCCCTGCAGCACGTGCACCGGACACGGCGCGCCGCCCACGACCGCGAACCTGAGCCGGGGGTCGAGGGACTTCCTCACGCCGGCGTTCACCAGCGCCCCGAGCCCCACGGCCTTCAGAATCCGCGCCTTCCTCGACGCCGCGAGCTTCGCCGATATCTTGTCGTAGACCTTCTCCACGAGGAGCGGCACCGCTATGAGGATGGTCGGCTGAACCTCCTTCAGGTCCTCGGAAATCGTGCGTAGGGACCTCATCAGCACCGCAGACGCCCCGAGCATGATCGGCAGGACGAAATTGGCGAGGAACGAGAATGCGTGGAAGA
Source organism: bacterium (assembly GCA_963618095.1). Lineage (GTDB taxonomy): Bacteria > Verrucomicrobiota > Kiritimatiellia > RFP12 > UBA1067 > UBA1731. Next base: position 1,915 of record CAVERN010000176.1, read on the forward strand.
ACGGAAGCACCACGTAGAAGGAGTCGGAGGCGTCAATGCGCTCGCCGAACGCCGCCAGCCCCCCCTGGGCGTCCGCAACGAAGTTCGCGTGCGTGAGCATCGCGCCCTTCGGCTTGCCCGTGGTGCCGGAGGTGTAGATGATGCTCGCGACGTCGTCTTCAGAGCAGACATGGGCGTCGTACCACCCGCAGGCGCAGGCGCCCTTCTTGAGCTCGGCGAGGTCGTACACCGGAACTTCGCCTATCGCGGCGTAGGACGGGGCGCCGCCATCGACGATCACAACCGCGCGGAGCTTCGGCAGCTCGGGCGCGAGCTGCTGCATCATGGGGATGTGCTGCCTGTCAGTGGTCACGACCACCGCGCCTGAATCCTTCAGGATGTACAGCACCTCCTCGCTGTGCAGCTTGGGGTCGAGCGGCACCACCGAAACGCCCGCCCCGGAGCAGGCGACGTAGACGTCCATCCACTCGGGGCTGTTGGCGAGGATCTGCGCCACGTTCTCCTCGCGGGGCTTCAGGCCGAACTTCGAGCCGTACGCCTCTGCGGTGGCCCTGACATCCGCGAAGAACTCTCCGTACGTGCGCCGCACCCATGCGCCGCCGCGGCTGAACACCTGCGCGACGCTGTCCGGATGCTTGGCCACGATCCCTTCAAGAGCTGAACGTATCGTCATTGCAAGTCCTTTTCGTTAAAGACGGGAGTAGGTTACCACATCACCGACCCTTTTTCAAGAGGCGGGGAGACCTCAGACGAAGAGCCTGCGGAGCTTCTCGAGCTGCGCGACCTTCTCGCGGTTCTCCTGCAGACCGCGGCGCGCCTCGGCGACGACGGTCTCCGGCGCGTGCGAGACGAAGTTCTCGTTCGCGAGCTTCGCCTCGGCCGACTTCACGAAGCCCGCGAGCTTCGCAAGCTCGCCCGCGATGCGCTTCGCCTCGGCCGCCTTGTCGACCAAGCCCTCGAGCG
>CAVERN010000177.1:0-2809 GCA_963618095.1 bacterium
CGACGCGGAAGATGCTGCGCATCAGGTCTCTGCCGCCGAGCGGCGCGCCGCCCTTCGCGGTGTAGCGGACCCAGCCGTCGGGCGAGCCGCGGTCCTTCACGACGATCGGGTACTTCGCCGTCGCGGGGTCGATCTCGACCGTCCTCGCCACGGGCACGTCGCTCCTCCACGTGCGGAAGCGCCCGGAGGCGACGGCGCGGCCGTCCTTCAGGAGGCGCGCCTCGTACGCGCTGTCCTCGTCGAGATAGAAGAGCGAGGCGCGGAAGTTCTCAGCGTCGGCGAAGTAGACCGGACCCTCGCCCCTGCGCCACTCGCCGCCCGCCCTGCGGTACTCGAGCGTCCAGGCCCCCTTCGCCTCCTCGGCCGAGGCGCCGAAGCAGACCGAGGCGCTGCAGAACGTCGGCGTGAGGCGGAGCTCGCCCCTCGCGACGGGCTGCACGTGGCGCATGCGCTCGCGCATCGTCATGGGCGCGTTCTGCCGGGCCCACTCGGAGAGCTTCACCCCCTCCGGCGGGAACTCGCGCGGGAAGTCGCGCTGGTCGTAGTCGAGTATCGCGTTCACGCACCAGAGGAGCGCCGCCTGGCCGTGGGGGTCGCCGTTGACCTTCCGGCGGTCGAGGTAGTACTGGCGGTCGTTCCTCGCGCCCGTGCCGATGCACACGCCGCCGAGGTTGCCGAGGCCGTCCATGCGCTCCACGAGCGCGAGATACGCCCTGCGCGCGGCGGGGAGGTAGACGGCGGGGTCGATCCAGCCGCGCTTCGCGCCCTCGAGGAACGCATAGGCGAACATCGCCGTGCCGGACGTCTCGCCCCAGGAGCCGGGGTCGTCCACGAGCTGCCCCCAGAGCCCGTCCTTGCGCTGGAGCGGGAGGAGCGTGGCCATCATCCTGCGGTATCCGGCGAGGATGCGGTCGTAGTTCGCGTCCCCCGGCCTCATGTACTTCAGCACGAGCGGCATGCCGGCGGCCATCCAGCCGTTGCCGCGCCCCCAGCGGAACGGCACGTCGGCGGCGTGGTTGAAGAGGCCGTTCTCCAGCTGCAGCCTGTCGAGGTAGAGAGCCATCTCCCTCGCGGCGCGCTCGACGTATGCGCGGTCGCGCGTGAGGCGGTACGCCTGCGTCTGGAGGAGGTTGATCATGTACATGTCGTCGATCCAGAGCCGCGTCTGCCCGGAGTAGCCGTCCCTGAGGTACTGGCGCTGGAGGTCCGGCGCGACGTAGTGGGACTTGAGCCACTTCGGGAAGTTCGCGAGGTCGTCCTCGCGCGGCCCCTCCCACTGGTCGTCCGCGTAGCGCAGCCCCATCGCGCCCGCCGCGCGGTTCTGGAAGAGGAGCGCGACCTCGAGCGGCACGGCGCCGAACACGTTGAAGTCCACGTGCCGCGCCTTCGTCACCTTGTCCGCCTTGGCCCCTCCGGGGAGGAACGGACGGAACCGGGCGTAGAGCCCGTCCTTGAGGCCCACGTCGCCGACGATGGACGCGAACTCGAAGGCGTTCACCCAGAGGCTCGCGACAGAGTAGCACACGTACTCGCCGTTGCCGTACTTGTAGCCGGCGTCGAAGCCCTTGGCCTGGTAGCCTTCGGGGTCCGTGGACATGAACTGCGAGATGATGCGCCGCCCCACCTTCTCCGGCTCCGCGCCCGCCGGCCAGCCCTCAAGCTGCTTCGGCGCAGACCACGCGCTCGCCGCAAAGGCGCACGCCGCCGCCATGGCAGAATGCTTCGCGAATCTCCCGACCATCATCCCCTCCCTTTCCCATGTGAAGCGCAAATATTACCATTTCCCCGCCCCTCCGCAACAGTAATTTTAGCCGTGTAGAGATGTAGAAAGGATAGTTGCCCTCCTCTCCATTTCTACACTTCTACACGGCCAAACCTCACTCCGCGGCTGGCGGTGGAACGCCAGCCCTACCAACTGCAGACGGAACTTTAGCCGCGTAGAAATGTAGAAAGGGCAGTTGCCCTCCTCTCCATTTCTACACCTCTACACGGCTAAACCTCACTCCCCCCTAAATCACAAATCGTAAATCATAAATCACAAATCATAAATCGTAAATCATAAATCATAAATCACAAATCTCAAACCGCCAGGGACTCTACCTTATCGAGATGAGCGTGCCGCGGGCGCGCACCACGAGCGTGCCGCCGCCGGCGAGGAAGTCGCCATCGCCGTTGGAGAGCGACGTGTACTGTCCCGCCGAGACCGCGACGCCGTTCGTGTACACGGCCTGGAAGCACTGCCTCTCGCCTGCGGGCAGCTCGAACACGCCGCCGCCGTCAAGGCTCAGCTCGGCCTGGCGAGAGAACGCGCCGCCGGCGTCGAGCCTGATCCTGCCCTCGCCGTTCACGCTCACGTCCCTGCCGTTCGGCCAGGTCGCGTCGCTCGCGAAGCGGAGCGTGCCGGCGGCGACCTCGAGGCCGCCGGTCGTCGAGAACGCCTGCGAGTAGAACGTCATCGTCTCGTTCGTGGCGCTGAGCCTGAACGAGAGAGCGCCCGCGATGTCCACGCGGTTCGTGAGGAGATTCATCCCCTTCTTCTGGCTGAAATCCATGTCCGTGCGGCCGCCGACGACCTCGAGCAGCGAGCCGGGGCCGCCGCGCATCTGCGTGCCCTTCACGTTCTTCGTGGCCGCGAGGCGCGTCACCCTCTGCGTGGTGGAGTTGAACTCCACGACTCCGGGGTAGTTATCTCCGTACATCATGAAGGCGCAGTCGCCGTCGAAGCAGCAGGACCTGCGCAGGTCGATCGCGCTTGCGCCTTCATTGCATTCGAGCATGAGCCCCTCCCCGGACTTGGATCCGCGCAGGG
>CAVERN010000178.1:0-2799 GCA_963618095.1 bacterium
GGCGGCGACGTCGTCTACTCGATGAGCGGCGACGAGAGACAGGCCTTCCGCGAGGACGAGGACCACTACGTGTTCGCCTCCATGAACTTCTGCTTCCGCTACACGCAGAAAGGCGCGACGATGTCGATCGAGGGCGTGGGCGACGCGGAGTGGCTGCTGGGGACGAACCGCACGCACGGCCTCAGCCGGCGGCTCATCCCGCAGGCCGAATACACGCCCGACACCTACGTGCGCGTCCTCAAGCGCGAGGCGACGAACGCGGTGCTCCGGCTCGACTGGCCGGACGTCGGCAAGTTCGAGGTCCCGCTGGGGAAGGTTCTGGAGGATGGCGTCTACTCCGTCTCCGGTCCGGACGGCTTCTGCCTGGGCGTGCACCGCTTCGCGCGCCAGGCGGCGTTCTTCGCGCCGGTCGCCGCCCGCCACGCGGAGAGCGTCGCGTACATCGTGCCGGACCTGCCGGTCTCCGTCGTCGCCGGGCACGCGATCACGGCGGACGGCAAGATCTGCAGGTCGAAGCCGATCGTGGTCGGCGCGCGGAGCGGCGAGCGGCGGAAGATCCGCGTCTGGAGCGAGGAGCAGAAGCGCGCGGTCGAGGTCGAGGTCGACGCGGCGCGCGTTCCGCAGCTGGCCTACGACGTCTCCGGGCGCACGACCGGCACGGTCGCGCCGAGCCGCTTCGGCTGGGCGTTCAACGGCATTCTCGGCGGCTCGACCGCCGTCGCCACGCGGCGCAACCGCGGCGGCGACTCGCGCCAGCACTGCGCGACGGAGGAGCGCCGGGGCCGGCCCTCCCGCGCGCCCGCCGTCGCGGGGGACGGCCCCGGGGCCGAGATGCGCTTCGACGGGACGGGCACGTATTTCGTGATGCCGGGCGGCGTGATCCCGACGACATGCGCCTACCGGCTTTCGTTCGAGTTCCTTCCGGAAGACCCCGAGCGCGAGCAGGAGATCTTCGGCACGGGCGTCGGGAAGCCGAAGAACTGGGGCGTGGTCGGCGCGATCCGGATCGTCGACGGAGGCTTCGTCGATGGGAACGCGCTTTCGCTCTACGAGTGCGGCGACGCGCTCTTCCGCTCGAAGGGCAAGGTGAGGAAGGGCGAGTGGAACACGCTGGAGCTCGTCTCCGACGTGGACACGATCGAGCTGTTCCTGAACGGCGAGGGTTCGGGGAAGGTGAAGCTTCTCCAGCCGGGCCGGTCGAGCGCCAACTGCTGGTTCGGCGGCCGGCCGAACGAGCTCTTCAAGGGCTCGATCCGCAACGTGCGCGTCCGCCAGGGATGGTGAGGAGCCCAGATGGAAAAGAGCAGGAGAGAGTTCTTGAAGGGAGCCGCGTGGATGGGCGCGGCGGCGGTGGCGGCCGGATGCGCCTCGGAGGGCAACGCCCTGGGCTTCGGCGTGGGAGGCTCGATGCACGGCTTCCGGGTCGCGCCGATGAAGCTCGTGCGCGTCGGCGTGATCGGCGTCGGCTCGCGCGGGCTCCCCGCCGTGCAGCGCATCGCGCAGATCCCGGGCTGCCGGGTCACGGCGATCTCGGACATCAACCCCGCGCGGCTGGACGCGACGCAGGAGTGCCTGAAGGCGCTCGGATGTCCGCCGGCGAGGGAATGGAGCCGGAACGGCGACGAGGAGGCGTGGAAGGGCCTGTGCGACAGCGATGCGTGCGACGTCGTCTACTCCGTCACGCCGCGTCCGCTCCACTGCCCGATCAACGTCTATGCGATGGCGCACGGCAAGCACGTGCTCCAGGAGGTCCCGGGCGCGTTCTCGCTCGACGAGTGCTGGGAGACGGTCGAGGCCGCCGAGAAGTACCGCCGGCACTGCATGATGCTCGAGAACTGCACGTACGGCGAGGCCGAGATGCTCGCGTTCAACCTGATCCACAAGGGCAAGCTCGGCGAAGTCGTCCACTCCGAGGTCGAGTACACGCACGACCAGCGCGCCCTGCAGTACAGGCCGAGGGACGGTCGCTTCTGGCGCATCGACCGGCACATGAAGCACCACGGCAACTACTACCCCACGCACGGGCTCGTCCCGGCCGGGCGCTGCCTCGACCTGAACCGCGGCGACCGCCTCGAGCAGCTCGTCTCGTTCGAGTCGAAGAGCGCCTCGTTCGAGGCCTTCGGCGCCGAGAACTTCCCGGCGGACGACCGCGTGACGGGAGTCGACGGCCGCGCCTTCTGCCGCCATTCGCAGCGGATGACGAAGGGCGACGTCAACGTCTGCCTGATGCGCACGACGAGGGGCCGCACGCTGACGCTGAAGCACAACGTCTGCACGCCGACGCCCTACGACCGCGGCAGCGCCTACTACGGCACGAAGGGCGTCTTCAAGGGCATCTTCTTCCCGAAGACCGCCGAGGAGGCCTACGCGATGGGCAGCCCATGCCGCTTCGGGTGGATCGACAGGACCGACGCGCGCGTGGACAGCTTCTTCGGCTTCGAGAAGGCGATGAAGCTGCGCGAGGAATACAGGCATCCGTTCTGGAAGGTCGCCGGCGAGATGGCGCGGAAGGTCGGCGGGCACGGCGGCATGGACTTCATCATGGACCTGCGCTGGGCCTACTGCCTGCAGAACGGGCTGCCGCTCGACACGGACGTCTACGACCTGGCGACCTACTCGTCGATCGTCGAGCTCTCCGAGCGCTCGGTGAACGCCGGCGGCGCGGCCATCGACTTCCCGGACTACACGCGCGGCGGCTGGCGCACGGCGGCGCCGTTCACGGTGGACGAGATCGACATCGGCCGGTTCGACTTCGGCGCGGGCGTCGTCCGCTCGAAGGACGCGCAGTCGACCTGAGGA
>CAVERN010000179.1:0-2789 GCA_963618095.1 bacterium
GGAATGCCGGCGGACATCGCCTCGAGCAGCGAGAGCCCGAAGCCCTCGAAGCGCGAGGGAAAGACGTAGGCCGCGGCGTCCGCCCAGAGCGCGGCAAGGCGCTCGTTCCCGACGAAGCCCGTGAAGCGGATGAGATCGCGGCGCGGCGAGGCCTCCGCCGCCGCGCGCACCGCCGCCGCGCCGTTCCAGTCCCCGCCCGCGAGCACGAGCGGATGCGCCTTCGCGAGCGCCTCCGGCAGCCTCTCGTAGGCGCGGATGAGATTGACGTGGTTCTTCCCGGGATGCTCGAGCCGCGAGAGATAGAGAATCGTCGACGCGGCGGGAACGGCGGGCGCGGGGGCGCCCGCCCTACCGGCGACGGCGGGGGCGGCGGTCGCGGGGGCGACCGCCCTACCGGCGACGACGGGAACGGCGGGCGGTGGAACGCCCGCCCTACCGGCGACGGGCGTGAAGCCGTCGTAGACGACGGAGATCTTCTTCTCGGGGATCTTCCAGAACTGGACGAGATCCTTCGCCGTCGACTTCGAGATCGCGACGACGGACGTCGCGCGGCGCACGAAGAACGGCAGGAGGCGCTTCACGTAGAACATCCGGAAGACGTCGTACTTCGCCTCCACGTGATACTGCGAGAGGTCGTGCACGACGGCGACCGTCGGCAGCGGACACTTCCAGAACATGCGGCGGTTCGCGGCGGGCAGGATGCAGCAGTCGCACTTCAGCCTCTTCACGCGGCGCGGCAGCGCGAAGAGGTGGTAGAGCATCGAGAAGAGCGCGCCGCGCTTCGGGATCGAGACGGGGTTCGAGACCCAGTCCTCGTCCGGCGGCTCGCCCTCGAAGACGCACGTCACGGAGTGGCCCTCGGCGCGGAGCGCGCGCACGACCTCGCGGATGTAGACGGAGATGCCGGACCTTCCGCCGTCGAACGGGATGCACGGAACGAGAATCTTCATCTGCAGATGGCCTCCAGGAAGCGCGCGGCCGAGTAGCGCTCGCGGACGCGCGCCGCCGCCGCGCGCGAGAGCTCCGAGAGAAGCGCCGGGTCGGCGATGCGCGCCAGGGCGTCGGCGAGCGACTGAATCGTGGCCGACGGAGCGGCCACGGCAAAACGTGCGAACAGCCCCGTCACGCCGTCCTCCAGCCAGTCGCCGATGCCGCCGCGATCAAACGCGACGACGGGCGCGCCGTGGGCGAACGCCTCCACGCCGACCATGCAGAACGGCTCGTTCCAGAGCGACGGCACCGCGACGACGTCCGCCGCCGCGAAGAACGGCGCGACCGACTCCTGCCAGCCCGCGAAGACGACCCTGCCGCCCGCGATCGACGCCGCGCGCGCCTTCAGCGCCGCCTCGTCGCGCCCCGCGCCGACGATCGTGAGCGTCCACGGGATCTTCAGCTGCGCGACGGCCTCCAGGAGAACCGCGACGCCCTTCCCCGCGACGAGCTGCCCCGCGTAGAGGATGCGCAGGACGCCGTCCGGCATGAAGGCGGGATGCGCCTTCACGTCGTCCGTCCAGAACGGCGCGAGCGTGACAAGACGCTCCGGCGCGAAGCCGTTCCTCAGCAAGTTGCCGCGCATGTAGCCGCCCTGCACGAACGTAGTGACGCCGCGCATCTCGCGGATGAAGCCGGCGACGTCGCGCGTCAGGGCGCGGAGCATCCAGGCTGGACGCGTCGCCAGCGCGCAGAGGCGGCAGGGGAAGAACGAGTAGACGCGCCCGCACGGGCGGCGCCGCGGATCGTAGTAGTGGCGGCGGAGGCAGTAGAGCTCGTGGTCGTGCGCGTAGAAGCGAAGCCGCCCGCCATAGCGCAGCTTCAGCCGGCGCAGGTCGGAGAGCCGCCGCGGGACCTTGTGCATGACCACGCGGTCGTAGTAGCCGAGGCGGCGCGGCACGTCGCCGACAAGGTCGACCGAGTGCCCGGCGCGGCGCAGCTCCTCGGCGGCGCGATGCGCGAAGCGCTCCAGGCCGCCGTTGAGATTCGGGTAGACGCCGGTGAAAAGAAAGCGCAGCCTTGCCGCGGGCGCGGCGCCGGCCGCACCGGTGGCCGCACCGGGAGCCGCACCGGTGGCCGCACCGGTGGCCGCACCGGGAGCCGCACCGGTGGCCGCACCGGGAGCCGCACCGGGAGCCGCACCGGTGGCCGACGGAGCGGCCACAGCAGAACACTCGCCCAGCCCGGCCTTGGTTTTCCCGGTCGAGCGGTAGCGCGGCGCAACGCCGCGAGCGGCATCGGCCATCCCGCGCCGCCACGCGAACTTCTGCGCGAACCGCCGCGCGAGCGCGCCCGGCAGGGCGGTCGCCCCCGCGAGCACGCTCGGTAGGGCGGGCGTTCCACCGCCCGCCGCCGCCACGCCCGTCGCCGCCGGTAGGGCGGTCGCCCCCGCGACCGCCGCCGCATCCCTCAGCGCCTCGGCCACCGCCTGCGCGGCGACGCGCGCGCGGCTCGGCAGCGGATCGCCGAAGATCTGCTGCTCGGCGTAGCCCTCGCCGTAGAAGCGCCGCGCCCACTCGCGGCGGCCATAGTTGTGGGAATGCTCCACCCGCGCCTCGGCGACATACCGCCGAACGAGCGGGCCGGCGGAGCGGCCCGCGGCAGGACGCTTGCCGCCCTCGGTTTCGCCATCGGCGCATCCGCGCCGATTAACGAGCTCAATGTCCTCGCTGTAGAGAAGGGTCTCGTCGAAGGGGTTGTCCAAGAGCCAGTCGCGGCGGAACGCGGAGCTCGCGAGCGAGAAGAAGCGCGGCCAGTCCTTCGAGACCGAGCCGTCGCCGAACGCGCGCGCGTAGTCC
>CAVERN010000180.1:0-2778 GCA_963618095.1 bacterium
GAAAAACGCGCACTTGTGCGCAGAAAGAGGGGGTTACAGCAGCAGGCCGACAGTCGGCGCCGTGGGAACGTTGTGGGAACAGTTCCCACAGCCGCGGCGCGAGTGAGGAGGAGTCTGCCATGGCTGTATTCATGCACGGACGGACCTGGTGGTTCGAGTACCGCAGAAGGAAGCCCGCGCTGCGGGTGAGGAGGAGCACGGGCATCCCCGTCTCCGAGAAGGACGGCGAGAGGAAGGCGAAGGAGGTCTTCGCCGCCTTCCGCATGGGCGTGGGCGCGTCCCCGAAGAGGGAGGCGATGCTCGGCGTGCTGGAGGCGATCTACGGCATCGCGAAGGACGAGAACGCGCTTCCGCTCGACAGGCTCTGGACGGCCTACCTCGACTGGGCCGACCTCAAGGGGCGGCGTACGGACAACCAGCAGGGGCGGCTCAAGCGCGCCCGAACCGAGGCGTTCGCGGCATGGGCGAAGGAGCGCAGGGTCTCCGACGTCGGCGGTGTGTCCACGCTCGTGGCGCGCGAGTACGTGAAGATCCTCCGCCTCGCGGGGGACTCGAACAAGACGATCCGCAACAAGGTGAACGACCTGAGCCACGTGTGGGAGTGCGTGGCGCAGACGAACCCCGGCGTCCACAACCCGTGGAAGGCGGTGTGCCCCGACGACGACGGATCGTCCGTGCGGCGGGCGGCGTTCACGGACGGGCAGATCGCGGCGATCCTCGCCGAGGCGGGGCGCGTGGGGCACGGATGGCGGCTCGCGTGCGTGGTCGCGCTCTACACGGGCCTGCGCTACGGGGACGTGGCGACGCTCGACTGGCGGAACGTTGACCTCGGAAGGCGGCTCATCCGCGTCACGCCGATGAAGACGCGCAGGTCGAGCGGCGTCGTGGTCACGCTGCCGATGGCCGAGCCGCTGTACCGCGAGATCGCCGAGGCGGCGAAGAGCGGGACGAAGGGCTTCGTGATCCCGGAGCACGGCGTGTGCTACGGGACGCGGCGCAAGCTGCCCGTTCGCTTCTCGGCGATCCTGAAGGCGTGCGGCATCGAGGGCGACGAGTACACGTTCCACTCGTGGCGGCACACGGCGAACTCGCGCATGGCCGAGGCGGGCGTTCCGAGCAGCGTGCGGCAGATGATCTGCGGCTGGACGAACGACGCGATGGCGCGGCACTACGACCACGCCACGCACATGAGGGAGCTCGTCGACGCCGTGGGCAAGATCTAGCGGCGGCGGTCAGTACGCGCGGCGTTCGCGTCGCAGTTCCGCTCGGCCATGATGGCCTTGAGCGTGGGCAGTTTCGGCGTTCTCATGTTTTTCTCCCTTCGTCCTATTCGATCTTGAGCTTCGAGCGTGACCCCGTGCGGACGAGGTAGAGTAGGCCTTCTTGTGCTGTGCCATCTTGATGATGCCGTATTTCAGGGGCATGGAGACAGTATGCCACAGGGGCGGCGGGGCGCGTATTACTTTTTTTTACTTTTTTTTACTTTACCCCTTGCGGGTGAAACTCACCTGTGGTATACTATTCTCCGTCAACCACCAATAGGAGACAAAATGCCGAACCAACGAAGTAAACTCAAAGCCCCGATTACGGGCTACTTCCCGAAGGAGAAGGTCGAAGCCATCAAGGCATGGGCCGCCGAGCAGGGAATGACCGTCAAGGATCTGATGGAAGCACTGATTGACCAAGAACTCAAAAAAGCAAACAAGGAAACTAACCATGAATGACACTCCGATTACCTTCAGCCTCTCCCGCGAGAATGAGATCGCGCTTATGCGCGTGTGCGTTGCGGACGGCATGACCATCAACGAAAAGTTGAACGCGCTTGTCGATGCATTTTTGCGCGGTGAGGTGAAACTCACCGTCGGGGGAACTGAGCAGAAGGTTGCCTAATTTCACGCCGCAAGGTGAGTTTCACCCTTTCCCGCCGTCCATGGTTCTGATTCCTTCTCCCATGGGCGCGCGGGATCCATACCGAACCGAAACAGAGGAAACCGAAAGGAACGAACATGAAGACCAAGACAGATGCCAAGACCAAGACCGCCAAGACCGCGAAGCGCGGTGAAGGCGAGAAGACCGTCACGATGTCGCTCTCGCGTCCGAGCGTGCAGCTCGCCGTGTTCTACACGGAGTCGAACGAGCGCGGATGCGGCGTGGGCTCGTCGTTCAACCCGATGCTCTACGCCGACAAGGCGCTGTTCACGGCGTTCGTCGAGGACGCCCGGCGCATTCTCGCGGAGGCCGAGGCGCGGTTCGACGAGATCGCGAAGGGCCTGCCGACGGAGATGATGCGCGGACTGCGCAAGGCGGGGAAGGCGGCGAAGTGAGCAAGTACAGCGACAAGGTGAAGCGGCGCGAGGAGGAGGCGCGGCGGCGGATCGCGAAGCCGCTTCCGCCGGCGCCGCACGAGCCGACCGCGGCGCGTCCGAGCGACGGCCTCGCGCTGGAGGCGCGGGCGCGGTGCCTGACCATCGTCGGCGACGTCCACGAGAGCCTGCGCCTCGCCCACGACCTCATCGTGCGCGTGGCGACGGTCTCCGACCGCTGGGCGCGGTGCGGCGTGAAGTTCGAGCGCGGCATCGCGGCGAACGTCAAGGCGCAGTGCCGCTCGGCGGTGACGACGCTCGACAAGTGCCTCCGGGGCGTCGCGCTGAGCGACTTCGCGCCGCTGGAGGCCACGAACGCGGCAAGCCCTTTCGCGGCCAGGACGAGACCACAAGGAGATTTGAGAACGAGCACCGCAAGGCCCGACCAAGCCCCAGCACAGGGCAAGAGCCCTAC
>CAVERN010000181.1:0-2704 GCA_963618095.1 bacterium
GTCGCGGGAGTTCCGTCAGCAAACGGAAGCCCGCCGTAGATGGGCTCGCCGAACTGGGCGAGCACCTGTTCGATGGCGTCCATGATGCCGATGGCGCGCTGCACCATCTGCACGTCGGACGACCTAAGAAATCCTTTCGCCTCCGCGTAGCGCGTGAGGAGCGAGTACCGCACGAGGTCCCACATGGGGTCGGCGGCGAAGTGCGCGAACGCCTTTGCCACGTTCGCCTCGTTGAAGCGCGAGGGGTCGTATCTCATGCCGCGCCCCTCCTCTCGTCCGCGCTTCCGGGAGCGGGCTCTGCCGCCTGCGGCTGGCCTCCCTGCTCCTCAACCTGCCCGTCCGGCGGACGGACCTGCGCGGGAGCGCCCTGTCCGCCGTCCTGTCCGCCGCCCATCTGCTGCATGGCCGCGACGCCCTGCTGGACGTTCGCCGCCTGCTGCGCCATCTGCACGAACTCGCGCAGGTCGAGGTCCTCCTTCGACGGGATGATGCGGTCGATGTTGCGCACGTCGTAGGTCTCCAGCACCTGGCGGAAGAGTTCCATGAGGCCGCGCGCCCCGACGAACTGCACGAGCACCTGGTTGCCGGCCACCATCTGCATGAGCTGGAGGACCTTCTGCATCTCCTGCTGCTTCAGGACGAGGCCCATCGCGCCGGTCGGGTTGACCTCGACGTCGCCCGTGTAGCCCACGCGGGAATCGTAGAGCATGAGGCGGTAGGCGTCCATCTTCACGATGCGGCGGATGACGTTGCGGTCGAGGCAGTCGATGACCATCTTCATCACGCGGTTGGCCGCCTCGGTGAGCATGGCCAGGCCCGAATAGGTGCGGCCCGCGCCGCCCGTCACGTTCTGCCCGTAGGTGTAGGACGGGATGCCCGACACGTCGTCGGTGCGCTTGACCGACATGTTCATCACCGCGAGAATGTCGCCGATGCGGCTGTCCACGCGGAGCACGCCCATCGGCAGGCCGCTCGACTGGAGCACGCCCGAAGTCGGGTTCTTGAACGCGAACACCTTGCCTGCCGAGAGTTTCAGCGCGTTCGGGGACTTGTCGAGAAGCCGCGACACGTCGCTCACCCACACCATCGGCGCGGCCGTCATGTTCACGTTCACGGCCAGCGCGGTGAGGCATCCGTTCAGGATGCGCTGGTGGCCGGCGAGACGCTGCGCGATGGACCCGCCGAAGAACGAGTCGGCGGCCTCGTAGAAGGTCGCCTTGGTGACGGGCCGGCCGAGGCACGGGTTGATGATGCGGCAGTAGACGCAGTAGTCGTCCACCACCAGCGCGTTGACCTCGTAGTACTCGCCGTCGGAGATCTTCCTGCCGTCGTGGGACTTCGCGATGCCCATGCGCGTCAGGAGGTGGCCGCGCACCTGGCCGTAGTAGGAGATGCCCTCCATCATGCACGAGGCGTCGGCGGTCCACGACGAGCCGCCGCGCATCTCGCGGTTCTTCTCCTCGCCGTCGCGCCACGACAGGCGCACGCCGCCCGTGGGGTACTTGGCCAGAAGGTCGTTGATGGTGTCGGAGAACCACACGCCGGCCTCCGCGTCCCCGCGGCCCTTGGCCTCCTTGGCGTTCAGCCACAGTTCGCTCGACGGGACGCGGACGCGGATGCAGAGCGGCCCGTCCTCCACGTCCGTCTGGTCCGGCGCGGGGTAGACGTCGAGAGGGTTGACGGCGCGGAACGCCACGGACGGCTTGGCGACGCGCCTGATCCTGCGCCCCTCGCCGTCGGAGTACTCGTTCTTCCAGCGGATGCACGGCACCGGGCCCTCCCAGAGAGCCGTGCCGTAGAGCGTCAGGTACTCCACGCCCTGCGCGAACGCATCCATGAAGTCGCCCTCCTCGAAGTCGTCGCGCACGAAGCGCTCCAGCCTCTGCACCTCCACGGAGGCGTGCTCCCGCTCGGCGCGGAGCAGCTCGTCCATCCGCTCGAAGCCGAAGCGCGCCGCGGCCGCCTGCGAAATCTCGGGCCCGACCTTCTGCATGAACGCGCTCATCTCGTCCACGATGCGCTGGAGGGCGCGGGCCGTGACGTAGCCAGGCACGTCGGGGTTGCTCGTCGCCGACAACTTGGCGGGGAACTGGCCGGACGAGGAGAAGATTTCCTTCAGCTGCGCCAGCGCGGCGCAACGCCGCACCTCGGTGACGGGCTCGAACAGGTCGCTCGGCACGCCAATGGCCGCCAGCTTCCGCTTCTCGTCCTCGGTGTACTCGCAGCGGCACACGCGCCACGAGTCGCGCATGGCCTCGTGAAAGCCCTTCTCCACGGCGAAGCGCTCGTTTTCGAGGAAGGTCTCGTAGACGAACCGGGCAAGCGTCATCTCACGCGGCGTGGTGCGAACGCCGCGGTCGACGACCTCCTCTTCGGGGGCGTCGCCCATCGCGCTCACGTCCGGCGCGGCGGCCGCAGCCGCGGCCTCTGCTATGGTGTCTAGTTCGTCCATTGCCGCATAGGATACTACATCCGGATTCCGCCGCAACATTCCGCCACTTGCGCTAGAACAGGCTCATCCCGCCGCTCCCGCCGAGCATCGCCTCGTAGGCCGCGTCGTCGGCGGAGTCGGCGTACGGGTTCGAGAAGTCGCGCCCCGAATTGAGAACGCCGCAGACGAGATACTGCGCCGCGTCGTGGATGTCCGACACGGGATGCCCCTTGTCCGGCTCGTCCGTGTACTGCGGGTCGTCCTCCTCGTTCA
>CAVERN010000182.1:0-2694 GCA_963618095.1 bacterium
CCAGCACGCCGCTTCGAACCACCCCATCCCCTCGTGAACGCGCACGGCCAGCACGGGCAGCAGATAAAGCCCCGTGTAGACGTGCATGTTGCCGGGGATGAGCAGCAGCGCCGCGACGAGCAGCAGCAGCAGAGCGCCGCGACGCAGCGGCCGGACGCGCGCGCTCCATCCGGCGCGCGCGAGACAGGCGAGTCCCAGCGCGACGCCGAGCGCGCGTTCGAAGCCCAGCCCCGCCCAGGGCTGCGAGACGTCCTGATGCAGCAGGATGCGCAGCGTGCGCCCGAGGGGCACGAAGCCCCAGGCGCCCTTGTGCGCGTAGTGGACGGCGTTGGCGGCGGCGTTGGAGAACCAGGCGCAGAAGCCCGCCCAGCCGCCATATCCCGCAAACGGCACGACGAAGAGCGCCAGGCCGGCAAGCGCGAAGACGGCGAAGTCGAGGCCCACGCGGCGCCGCGCCTCGGGATCGTCGCGCACGGCGAAGAAGCGCAGGACGTAGAGGAGCGCCAGCAGCGCGGGCGAAATCTTGAGCACGGCCGCCACGGCGAGCGCGAGCGCGGCCGCGAGGCGGCGGGCGCGGGACGGCGCGTCCCACCACGCCACGAACAGCGCGACGGCGGCGGCGGCATAGAGGATCTGGTTCCCCCATTCGAAGGCGTGCAGCATGATCGACGAGAGGCCGACGCCCAGGAGGGCGAGCGTCTTCAGCGCGCAGGAGAGACGCCGGTCGTCGTGCAGGCGACCGAGCGCGACGGCGAAGGCGAGCAGAAAGAGCGCGATGCCCACGCCGGTGAACAACGCGCCGGCCTCATGGGGGAAGGGACGCGCAAGCAGGGCGCCCAGCGCCGGATAGCAGGCGTCGTACGGAGCGAGCTTGTCGCTCGCGTAGCCCCAGTTGGCGCAGGTGCGCACGCACGCGAAGTCACCGAAGAAGACCGTGCCGCGCTCGAAGAAGACGCGGGCGGCGAAGCCCTTCGGGTTGCACGCGAAGAGAACGCCCCACAGGAGGCCGGCGCCCGCGAGCGCCGCAAAGAGGAGGGATGACAGCGTCTTTGCCATTGCCGCGCAGAATGGTTCATGTCGTGACACGGGCCAGAATGCGCCGTTCGAGGGCGGCGGGGAGGTCGGCGGCGGAGATGACCTCCCCGGGTTCGCCAAGGCACGGCGGCTGAAGGCTGCCGGGCGTGTAGACGGTCTCGGCGTCGGCGCCGTTCTGCTTGCGTCCCGCGAAGCCGAAGGCGGCGAGCTGCTGGCACGTGCACGAGTTCGGGCAGCCGCTGATGCGCACGTCGTTGAGCAGCGCGCGCGCCACGGCGATCTTCTCGGGCGTGTCGCGCACGGCGTAGCGCGCGTCGAAGTGGTCGGCCACGGCGCGGCCTATGGCCGGCGCGTCCGTCACGCCGCTCGTGCACACCCCGCAGCCGACGCAGGTGCGGACGTTGCCGACGAAGCTCCTCGCGCAGTAGTCCCGCCCGAGCGCGGCGAGCGCGGCGTAGAAACCGTCCACCTGGCAGTCGGCCACCACGACGCCCAGGTCGAGCGACGGCAGGATCTCGGCCCGCGAGACGGAAAGGCGCTCGAAGAGGCGGAGAAGCCCGAGCAGCTCCCTCTGCGTGAAGTTCCCGAACGGCACGAAGAGGCGCACGGCGGAGAGGCCGTGGGCAAGCGGCGCGACGGCGAGCGCGCGCCAGTCGGCGGGAGCGGCGGAGGAGGCGAGCGGGATCGACGCCGGGAACGGGACCGGCACGGCGGGCGGCGGCACCGGTCCGCCGATGGCGAGGTCCGGCACGGGCCTCTCGCGGGCAAAGTAGTCCATGAAGAGGTCTGCAAGGCCCTGGTCTCCGAAGTCGTCGCGCAGGAAGCGGATGCGCGCGTGGGCGCGGTTCGAGCGGCACCCGCGCTCGTCGAAGAGAGCGGTGAGCGCCCGGGCGGCGCGCACGCAGTCGCTCGCCGGCAGCGCGTCAAAGAGCCTGAAGCCGAGGCGCGGACCGGAGCCGATGCCGCCGCCGAGGTATGTCTCGAACACGCGCCTCCCGTCTGCGACCTTCGCCACGAAGCCGAGGTCGTTCGTCTGGGCGAGCGCCGCGTCTGCGGCGCGGTCGGCGAAGGCGATCTTGAGCTTGCGCGGCAGGGCGTAGGCGCGGTCGAACTCGGCGAACTCCTCGGAGAGCGCCTGCGCGTACGGCACGACGTCGAAGGCGGAGTCGGGATGAAGGCCAGAGTAGACGCTCGTGAGCACGCTGCGGAACGTGTCGCCGCCGCCGCCCCGGAAGTGGAAGCCCCTCTCCTCGCACCGCCCGAGCGTCGAAGCGACGTCCTCGGCGGGTACGCCGTGCAGCTGCACGTCGCGGCGCGTGGTGAGGTGCGCGTAGGCGTCCGCATGCGGCCTCATGACCTCGAGCAGGCGGCGGAGGTCCTCGCAGTCCAGGAATCCGCCCACCCTGCGCAGGCGCATCATCGTGCGCCCGTCGCGCTGCTGGTAGATGCCGAAGCCGGCGGAGTGGCCTTTGAGCTCCCTGGCGTTGATGCGACCGGCCACGTAGTCGGTCCAGGCCTTCACGAGAGGTTCATGGTATGATTTCATTGCCGTATAGCCTTTCCATCAGGCGGAGCTTCCATCGGATCTGCTCGGGGCCGCCAGCGTATTCCATCGACGGCTCCCAGCCGAGGCGCGAGTCGCGCCGCACGAACTCGAGC
>CAVERN010000183.1:0-2661 GCA_963618095.1 bacterium
CCCAGACCTTGAGGATCTCCTCCTCCATCTTCGGGAACGCGACCTTGTTTGAGACTGGCTTGAACATATCCGACCTCGCTTACATCCTGGCGCTTCGGCGGGCTACGCCCCGTGGCGGCGCATCTGGCGCGTGACGACCGTCGCGTCCACCGTGTCGCTGGACGCCGCGACGGGCGCGGGCGTGTACTTCCTGCGTATGTACCACATCTGCACTATCGAGAGCACCTGGCTGAGGGTCCAGTAGAGCGACAGCGCGGACGGGAACGAATAGAACATCACGAGCATCATCACGGGCATGACGACCATCATCATCCTCTGCTGCTGCCTGTCGCCGGTGGACGGCGTGAGCGCGGACTGCAGGGCCATCGTCGCCGCCATCAGGATGGGCAGCACGTTCAGTCCACCGACGAACGAGAAGAGGCCGGGGAGGAGCCGCTCCGGCTCCGAGAGGTCGCCGATCCACAGGAACGGCGCGTAGCGCAGCTCGACGGCGGAGCGCAGCACGTTGAAGAGCGCGATGAACACGGGAATCTGGATGAGCATCGGCAGGCAGGAGCTCATCGGGTTCACCTTCGCCTCGCGGTAGAGCGCGAACGTCTCCTGCTGCATGCGCTGCGGGTTGTCCTTGAACCTCTCGCGGATCTCCTTCATCCTGGGCTGGATCTCGCTCATGCGGCGCATGGACACCGTGGACTTGTGGGTGAGCGGCCAGAACACGAGCCGCACCAGGACCGTGAGCAGGATGATGCCGACGCCGAAGTTCGGGATCCACGAGTGGAAGAGGTTCAGCACCCACACGAGCGGGTAGCAGACCCAGCGCCACATGCCGAACTCCATCACGTCGCGCATGCCGAGCCCCCACAGGAGCGACTGCAGCTTCGGCCCGGCGTAGAACGTGTAGGAGCGCTCGCGCCCGGACCCTGCGAGATCGACGCTGGCCGAGACGCTCCTGAGCACGTAGTCCCGCGCGGCGGGGTCGCGCGCGACGGACGCGGAGAAGCCGCGCGCGGCCTCGCTCATCCCGCAGATCGCCGACACGAAGAAGCGGTTCTTCACCGCGACCCACGAGCACGCGCCGGGGACCGGCACCTCGCTCGTGGCGGGCAGGCCGGACGCGTCCTTCCTCCCCGAGCATCCGCCGGAGGAGGCGACGAGATAGCTCTTGAGCGGCTCCTCCTCGCCGTAGTGCATCACCTTGCCGCCGTCCGGGCCCAGGGCCCACGAGTCCACGGAGAGGAGGTCGTTCTTGCCGGACCCCATCGCCATGACGCCGAGCGAGACCGAGCGCGGCATGGCGTTCGTGGCGAGCGCCCTCTCCTCGACCGTCATCCGGTAGCCGCCCTCGAGCGTTATGCGGCGCTCCATCGCCGCGCCGCGGAAGAGCACGCGCCCGGCGGACGCCTCCACGACCTCGAAGTCCCCGGGCGCCGCCAGGGCCGGGGAGTCCGCAAAGTCGAGCACTACCGGCGGGTTCCCCTCCGAGATCTCCCCGCGGTCCCTGGCGTACTCGAGCAGCGTCACGCTCTTCACCGAGGCGCCGCGGGTGGAGAGCACGACCACCTCCTGCGCGTTCGAGATGGTGACGAGCCTCTCCGGGCGCGCGTAGGACGCCTCGAGCGCGCTCGGCGCGGCGGCGGGCGCCGGCGCCGGCGCCTTCGCCGCCTCGGGGGCCTTCAACGCGGCCGGCGCCGTCTCCGCGGCCGGAGCCGCGCTCGGCGCGGACGCCGCCGCCCGCGCCGTCTCCGCCGCCTTCCTCTGCTCTCCCACGGAGTACCACAGCCACCCCGCCAGACACAGGCCGAGCAGAATCGCGATAGACTTCTCTTGCTTGTTCATCTCCACTTCTCCGACAAAAAACGCTAACCTCTATCAGCTTCTCGGCGGCACCGGGTCGTACCCGCTCCGCCCGAACGGATGGCATCTCAGGAGCCGCCTGAGCCCCAGCAGCGAACCCCTGAGGGCGCCATGCACCTGGATCGCCTCGATCATGTAGTTCGAGCAGCTTGGCTCGAAGCGGCAGCATCCAGAGAAGAGCGGGCTCAGCGCGACCTGGTATGCCCGCACGAGAAGCGTCAGCACCGTGCGCACATCCACCTCAGTTCCGCCATGACGTCCTGCGTCCTGCGCCCGGCAAGGCTGGACCGGCCGACGAGCACCCAGTCGCAGTCAGGCGGCATCTCCGCGGCGAGCAGACGATACGCCTCGCGCATCAGGCGCTTGGCGCGGTTTCGGTCCGCAGCGTCATGGAAGCTCTTCTTGGACACGACGACGCCGGCTCTGCGGCCGGCGCCCGAGTGCCGAAGCACCCACGCGGACATCAGACGCCCCCTCAGGACGCGCCCCGACTCGAAGACGCTCTTGTACTTCGCGCCGGGGAGCCGCGTAGACATCACCGCGCCCCTCAGACCTGCGTCAGGCGCTTGCGCCCCTTCGCGCGGCGCGCCGCGAGAACCTTGCGCCCGCCTTTCGTCGCCTTGCGGGCGCGGAAGCCGATCTTGCGCGCGCGTTTAACCTTCGAGGGCTGCCACATCATCTTCATGTCTTCATTCCTTTCGTCTGCCAAAAAAGAGGGGCGATTATACCATTCGCCAAGATGGAATGCAAGGAGATAGTTGATAGTTGGTAGTGGGTAGTGGATAGTGGATAGTGGATAGTGGGTAG
>CAVERN010000184.1:0-2661 GCA_963618095.1 bacterium
CCCCCTCCTCCGGGTCGCGCAGCAGCGCCGCCCACCCGGCCTCCGCGCTCCGCGCCTCCTCCATCAGCGCCCCGGCGCGCGTCTCGGGGACCCAGCCCGACAGGGACGCGAGCTCTCCGCTGTCCGAGAGCAGCTCCCTCGCGCGCTCGAACGCGACGCGGTCGCGCAGCTCGGGATACCCGGCGAGGATCGCCGCGTCGTCGGCGGAGGCGATCTCCCGCGTCACTGCCGCGGCGCGTGCACGCGCCGCGGCGTCGAGCTCCTTCATCTTCGAGAGCCGCATCTCGGGAAGCCTCTCGGGAAGCGGCACCACCTCGTCGAGCCCCGGCACCTCCGCGCGCAGCTTCGCCGCGAGCGCGGGGTCGAAGTCCCCGAACGGCTCGTATGCGCGTATCTCCTTGCCAAGACGCTCCGCCTCCGCCATCGCCTCCGCCCGCTCCGCCTCAAGCGCAAGCACGTCGCGAACCCTAAGTCGCAAATCCTCAGCCCGCTCCTCGCGCTCCTTAAATCGCAAATCCCTAAATCGTAAATCGCAAATCCCAACCCCCGCTTCCTTCCTCGCCTTCCGTATGATCCTCACGGCCCTCTCTGCGTCGGCGAGGTCGCCCTCCGCCGCCGCGACGCCGGCCCCGCCCCCCGCCGAGGCGAGGTCGAGGTGCACGGCCCCGAGGCCGCGCAGGCGCTCGAGCGTCGCGTCCTTCTCGGACGCGAGGCACACGAGCTCGAGGCGCTTCATCGGTACGATCATGCCGCCTCCTCCCCGCCGGACTCCGGCGCGCGGCTCTTCGCGATCTTCCCCCGGGTCACCGCCGCCGTCTGCTCGTCGCCTATCGCGATCTTTATCACGCGGATGTTCTCCCGGCAGTCGGGGATCTTCACCTTCTCGAAGAGGTTCACCCGCTGCGACGTGGTGGCGAGCTCGGCCGAGACGAGCTC
The DNA here is from genome assembly GCA_963618095.1 of bacterium. GTDB lineage: Bacteria > Verrucomicrobiota > Kiritimatiellia > RFP12 > UBA1067 > UBA1731. Next base: position 937 of record CAVERN010000184.1, read on the forward strand.
GCGCTGGCGCTCGAGCACCTTGCGCTCGCTCCTCAGCTCGAGCACCGAGACCGCGGCGCGGACCGCGTCGTCGGTCCACGGCGGCGTCGCCCAGGCGTCGATCTCCCCCGTCTCCACGTCTATCGACTCGAACACGGGAATCGCCACCCCGGCTATGTTGGCCGTGGAGGTCCTTATGGACTTCACCCGCACGAGGCCGGAGAGGAGCTCCTCGCCGCCGGCCAGGAGCCCTATCCATGGACGAAGCCCCTCCACGGTCTCCCGCTCGCGCTCGGCGACGCGGTCCGCCCTCTGGACTATCCCGGCGATCTCCGCCTGGAGCTGCTGCTTCTTGAGCTGCAGCATCGGCAGAAAGCGCAGAAAGCGCTTGAGCGCGTCCGTCTGCGCCTTGAGCTCGGTCTTCGTGAGCTTCACCCTTGCCATGGCCTCGCCCCCGCCGGGAACGCCCCCGCCGCCGCAGACGCTACCGCTGCACGCGCGCGTTGCCGGCGTACACGTCCCACACCTGCTTCTCGTCCGCCGGCTCGGCGTAGTCGTTGAGCGAGGACGCCGCCATCACTCCCGACGCCCACCCGAACTGCAGGCACCTGTCGGGGGACCATCCCTTCAGCACCCCGTAGAGAAGCCCGCCGGTGAAGCCGTCGCCGCCGCCGATGCGGTCGAGCACGTCGATCTCGCGCGGCTCCTCCACGAACCACTTGCCCTTCGCGCAGAGGATCGCGCCCCAGAGGTGCTTCGACGCCGAGACCACCTGGCGGAGCGTCGTGCCGCACATCTGCGCGTTCGGGTACTTCTTCGAGACCTGCGCGATCATCTCCTTGAAGCGCTCGATCTTGCCCTGCAGGTCTTTGCCCCCCGCCTCCGGGCCCTTGAAGCCGAGGCAGAGCTGGAAGTCCTCCTCGTTCCCCACGAGGATGTCCGCCACGGACGCGATCTTGTGGAACGCGGAGGAGAGCTCCTTCTCGCGGCCCTTCCAGAAGGTGGCGCGGTAGTTGAGGTCGAACGACACGAGCACGCCGTACTTCTTCGCCTCCGCGGCGAGCCTGAGGCAGCACTTCGTCGTCTCGGGGCTCATCGCCGCGATGAGGCCCGAGAGGTGCAGGATGCCAACGCCCTCCCTGCCGAAGATCTTCGCCGTGTCGTAGTCCTTCGCGTCGAGCGTGCGCCCGACCTCGCCCGCCCGGTCGTTCCACACGCGCGGGGCGCGGAGGCCGAAGCCCGAGTCCGCGATGTTGAACTGGTGGCGGTAGCCCCACGGACCCCCCTGCGGCACGTCCGGCCCGGCGTAGGCGATGTTGCGCGCGCGGAGCTGCGCCTTGATGAACGCCGCCATCGGGCTGCCCTCTACGAAGCGCGTGAGCACCAGGCACTCCGGGCCGAGGGACGACGTGACGTTGAGCACGTTCGTCTCGGCGCTCGTCGCCTGGAGCAGGAAGCGGCTTGAGTTGTGCACCGCCATGCGGTTCTCGGGCGTGATGCGAAGGCCCATGGACGACAGGCATGCGACTGCGTACTTTGCGTTCTTCTTGACTTTCATGCTTCTCCTCGGTCTTGTGTTGTTTTCCTCTCGGCCTTGCGGCGGAAGGCGCTCGCCTCCCTCTGAACCGCGCATTATATCACAGTTGGCAGTTGATAGGTAGGGCGGTCGCCCCGCGACCGCCGCTCCAGTCGGTAGGGCGGTCGCCCCGCGACCGCCGCTCCAGTCGGTAGGGCGGTCGCCCCGCG
>CAVERN010000185.1:0-2515 GCA_963618095.1 bacterium
ATCACAGTCAGGGAATAGCCGCAGAGGGTTGGCCTTGCTCGCGGCTCGTTCCTCGCCTCGACCAAGGCTAACCCCCGTTGCGAACTTGAGCAACCTTGCGCCAGCGGTGGCGTTTTGGTACAATTCGCCGCAAAAACGACATTCAAGGAACTTGCGGGGCATCATCTCTGGTCATGACGAAGGGTTTTTGCGCCATCATATGTGTTTTCACGCTTGTCGCGGGCGCGCTGCTCGCCGGCTGCAGTTCGCCGTCCCCATACCAGGGGCACCGCAGCTGGGCGGTGAACCAGAGCGCGACGCCGCCGTACGCGGCTGACTACGACCTCCTCTACTTCTACCCCGCGACGTGCGACTGGCGCACCGCCGCGGGCGAGACGAACATCGCCGCGGTGGTGGACGCGCGCCTGAGGGCCTTCGGCTACGCGGGCGAGGCGCTCGAGCGCGACTACCGCCATCCGCGCCTGTTCGCGCCGTACTTCGGTCCGGAGGCGCCGCGGGAGGACGTCGCGATGGCGCTCGAGTACTACCTCGACAACTTCCACGAGTCGGGCCGGATGTTCGCGGTCGTCGCGGAGGGCTGGTGCGTGGACGTGGTGCGGAGCGTGCTGGAGGAGGAGCTCGGCGCCTTCGGGTCGGTGGACCGCGACGACGGCTACCTCGCGGCGTTCTTCTGCGCGGACGCGGGGGCGGTGGAGACGGGCGAGCTGGACGTGTTCCACCCGATGAACGCGCCGAACGGCCACACCTGCGGGGCGATGGACATGGACGCGCTCGACTCCTTCCTGCGCCGCTTCGTGACCCGCTACCGCCTTTCGCACGACTGGGAGCGGCGTCTGCCGGTGGACACCGCGAACATACCGGAGAACATACTGGAGGCCTGGCATGAAAGAGAAGAGTGAGGGGCGCATACTTCTGGTGGACGGCGAGCGTCTCACCCACTTCATGGTCTCGGCCTTCCTCACGGCCGCCCGCTTCTCCGTCACGGCGGTGGACACGCTCGATGCGGCGATGGGCGCGCTGAAGGCGGACGACGGCGAGCCGTACGACGCGATCCTCTGCAACCTCTACCTCGGCCAGTCGGACGGCTTCATGCTGCGCGACGCGGTGCGCGCCGTCAACGGCCGCATCCCGATCCTCTTCCTGCTCACGTTCATCAACGCGCCGACGCCGCAGCTGCAGGCCCGCGTCGCCGCGGATCCGTACTCGAGCTACACCGCCAAGAACGTGCAGCGCGACATCCTCCTGCTCCGGGTGCGCCAGCTCGTGCACGCCTACCGCGACGAGCGCGCGACGGCCGCGACGAAGGACCTCCTGAAGACCGACCTCGCGATAGCGGCGTCCGTGCAGCGCGCCATCTCCCCGCCGTACGTGCGCCTCGGCCCGAAGCTCTTCTACAGCACCCTGTCCATCCCCCGCAAGGTCGTGACGGGCGACCTCTTCTACTGGTACGGCTACGAGGACACCTCCCGCCTCCTCGTCTTCGGCGACATCTCGGGGCACGGGCTTGCGGCGTCGCTGGCGATGACGGCCGTGCAGGCGTACCTCTCGACCCTCGATGACAGCGTGTGCGTGCGCATGCGGGACCCCTGCCTCGTGTGCAGGGAGATCGACAGGTTCTTCCGCGCGCATCTGCGCGACGTGTGCTACCTCACCGGCACGGTGATCTACCTCGACTTCAAGGAGAACGTCGCAAGGTACATGAACGCCGGCGGCATCGAGCCTCTCTGCTTCTCCCGCGCCGACGGCGCCCGCATAGAGCTCAACCCGGGCGGGAAGGGATGCCTGCCCATGGGCATCCAGGACGGCACGGAGTATCCGGAGAGCGAGGTGGTGGAGGCGCACTTCCCCAAGGACGCCTTCTTCTGCCTGCACTCGGACGGCTACGTGGACCTCTCCGTGGACGCCGCCGGCGAGCAGACCCTGCCACAGAGCGTCCTCAACGAGATCATCTCCGAGCTCATGCTCTGCGGAAGCGGCACCATGGACATGCTCCTGCTGCCGTACCGCCTGAACTCGGCGCTTCAGGACATGGGCTACCTGCACCACCACGACGACATGCACATCGTGGTCGTCGGCAGCAAGTTCGACCATCCCAGCCATCTCATCATGCAGATCCTGATGAACGACCCCAGGGAGATCGACTCCGCCGTCGCGAAGGCCTCCGCCTGGGCGACCGAGAGGGGGCTTCCCGAGGAGATGGTGGTGCGCCTCGAGCTGCTGATGGACGAGCACCTCACGAACGTGCGCCGCCACGGGCTCACCAACGCGCAGAGGGCGCACGAGCTCGTGTTCATGGAGATGTTCATGGACGGGAAGAGCCTGGAGGTGAGCTTCTGGGATCGCGGCAGGAAGCCCGCCGGCGACTTCTCCGAGCTCGCGCCCCATCCCGACATCGCGCTCGAGGTGCAGAACGCCGCGCTCGCCGAGGGCGGCCGCGGATTCTCGATACTGCGCAAGGTCGTGCAGAACATCGACTACAGGAGCTGCGAGAGCGTCAACAAGTTCACGTACGTCC
>CAVERN010000186.1:0-2492 GCA_963618095.1 bacterium
CCGCCGCCGCGCCCTGCAGCGCGCGCCCGCCGACCATCATCCAGAAGTTGCCGCCCTCGAAGAAGCCCGAGGCGCAGATGACCGGGATCGAGACGAGGAAGAGGAGCGCGGAAGCGATGATCATCTTCCTGCGCCCGAACCACTCGGCGAGGAGGCCCGCGACGAGCGAGGACGGCAGCGAGCCCCAGAGCGCCATGCCCACGATCCAGCCGATCTCGTTCTGCGTGAAGGTCGAGGTGCGCTCGATGTAGGGGAGCGCGGCGGCGATTACGCCCACGTCCACGCCGTAGAGCAGCCCGCCGAGGCCGGCCATGATGAGCAGAAACTTCGCGTAGCTTGCAACCTTGTCGTTCATTGTCGTTTCTCCGTGCGTCAGTTAAGCGTCAGACCGCGGCGGACGGCTATTCGGCCGCCTCCTCCTTCTCGAACACCTTCGGGAAGAGCCTCTCCGCCAGCTTCTGGCAGTTCTCGAACTCCTCGACCGCCCTGTTCACGAGCTCCTCCACGCGCGCCGGGACGGTCGGCTCGTCCGGGAAGAGCGTGCTCATCGTGAGCGCGGCGCCGAACATCAGGTTCGACCATTCCTTGAGCCCCACGCGCGCGGCGGAGCGGTCCTGCACCAGGGCGATGATCATGTTGTTGAGCATTCCCGGCTGCTCGAAGTAGAACTTCCTCCACGCGAGCTTCTCGGGCTTCGGAGCGACGGGGCGGTCCTTGAGGGACCTCGCGCGCGGCGTCGGGCGCTGAAGCGTGAGCGACTCGCCGTCCGCGGCGGCTATCTTCGTCCCCTTCGGGTACTTGCCCATCGAGAACTCGAAGCCCTTGCCCCGCTTGATGAAGTGGTTCTGGAGCATCTGCATGCACCGGATCTTGTGCACCTGGTCGGCGACCGCCCTCGCGCCCTCCCGCGTGAGCTTCTCGAACCCGTTGGTCATGTCGCCCATCTGCCGCATGGCGAAGCTCCAGTCCAGGCGGCGCAGCTCCCTGGCGGCGAGGGCGTCGTAGCGCTCCTGCGCCTTGGCGGCCTCGGCCTCGGCCTTCGCGCGGTACTCCTCCTCGGCCTTCCTCTTCGCGGCCTCCGCCGCCTCGGCGGCCGCCTTCTCGGCGGCGAGCTTCGCGGCGCGGGCGCGGGCGCGCTCGATCTGCTGGCGCGTCGTCGAGACGAGCGTGGGGGCCTTCTGGCGGATCGCCGCCGCCTTCTTGAGCGCCTGCTCGATCACCTTGAGCGCCTTCATGGCCTCGTACTCCTCGACGAGGTCGCCCGTCTGCTTGGCGAGGCTCTCGGCGTCCTCGACGCTGCTCACCGTCGCTGCCAGGTTCTTCTCGCCCCTCTTGAGGAGGAGCTCCAGGCAGGCGTTCACGCGGATCTCGGCCGCCCGCAGGGTCCAGAGGTCGGTCCAGAGCTGCTGGAACGCCTTCAGCTGCGGCGGGAGATCGACCTTCGCCTCCGGCTTGTCCGCCGCCGGGGCGGGCGCGGGCGCGGCCTTGGGCGAAGGCTTGGCCGGGGCCTTCTTGGCGTCCGCCTTCGCAGCGGGGGCCTTCTTGGCGTCCGCCTTCGCCGCGGGGGCGTTCGTCGCGGCGGCCTTCGCGGCGGGGGCGTTCGTCGCGGCGGCCGTCGCCGCCGGGGCGTTCGTCGCCGCGGCCGGCTCAGGCGCGGCCGGCGGCGGCTCCGCCGCCCTGGAGAGGCTTGCGATCTTCTCCGCGACCTTGTTCGAGTACGCCACCGCGTCGACGTAGTCCTTCGTCTCGGGGGCGACAAGCACCGGCCTGCAGGCTTCGCGAACCGCCGGGTCGAGCATCGCGAGGAAGGCGTCCGACGCATTCCTCACCTCGCTCTCGGACTTCCTGCGCTGCTCCGAGACGAGGGACGCGAACTCGGTGGCGCTCTTCATCGTCGTGCGCAGGGCGGCCTTCGCCTCCTCCACCTTGCTGTTCATGAGCGCCATGCGCTGCTGCTCGGCGGCCGCCTTCGAGGCCTGGATGTACCACACGAGGCCTCCGGCGGTGGCGAGGAGCACCACCACGATCCCCATCGCCCCGAGCATGATGAACTTCATCAGGCGGTTTTCCGGCTTCTCCTCGCCGGCCTCGGCCGCGCCCTCGGCGTCCTCCGCCGCCTCGGACTCGGCGGGCGTCTCCGAACTGGCGTCGTCGGCGGCGCCGCCCTCGGCGGCGTTGCCCGGCTCGTCCGCGCCGGCGTCGCCGCCCTTCCTGAACATCTTCTTGCGCCGGCCCTTCATCATGAGCCGCCTGCCGCCCTTCGCGGACGGGGCGGCCTCCGCCGCCGCCTGCTCCTGGGAAGCGCCGTCGCCGGCGGGCGCCGTCGCGTCCGCAGCGGCGACCGCCGCCGCCGCGGCGGCCTTGTCGTCGATCGCGACGCCGTCCGCGAGCGCCCGGTTAATGTCGCCGATGCACGCCTCCCAGGTCGGGTAGCGGTCGATCGCCTCGCGCGCGATCATCCTGAGGATGATCCTGTCCACGGAGGCCGGGAG
>CAVERN010000187.1:0-2394 GCA_963618095.1 bacterium
ACTCAAGCACGAGGACGAAGAGTGGACGCCGCGCGCCGTCGCGCGCGCCCGGCGCGTCCTCGTGATGGATCGCGACTTCTATCACTATCGTCGCCGCGCAGGCTCCGTGACGACGAACACGAACGCCGAGGTCCGCGCGCGGCACTTCGCCGAGGTCGTGCGCTCGCAGCTGCTCTTCTTCGCGGCGCAGAGCCTTCCGCCGCCCGTCGCCGCCGCCGTCGCGCGCTACTACCTGAGCCGCTTCCTCGAATACTACTTCCTGCCGTCGAAGGAGTCCGGCGCGGGCGACGTCTCCGCCGCCGCGAAGGCGCGCGGCCTTGCGCGCATCCTCGAGAAGGGCGGACGCGCCGCGCTCTGGAAGGTCGCCTCGCGCGCCTCGCGGGCCAAGCGTCTCGGCGCGGCGCTCCTGATGCTCGCCGGATTCAACCGCGTCTTCGACCTCCCCGCCCGCCTCTACTTCGGGCTCTACTACCGCCTCGTCCTCCGCCGCGTCCGCAAAGCAGCAGTTGGTAGTTGGTAGTTGGCAGTTGGTAGTTGGCAGTTGGCACTCAACTCAACTTCTCAACTCCTCAACTTCTCAACTCCTCAGTTGGTAGGGCGCGACGTCCTCGGCGCGCCGCTCCAGCTACGGTTAGCCGTGTATAAGTGTAGAAAGGGAGAGGGCTGGTAAGGCGGCTCGTTCCTCGCCGCCGTTGTGGTATAATCAGACCTTTAATTCTGGAGGTTGTGATGCTGAATGTGCTGTTTCTGGCGGCGACGATCGCGCTGCCCGTGGTGGAGGTCTCGGAGGTGGCCGACTTCAAGGTGCGCGCGTACCCCGGGCGGGTGGTCCCGATCGCGCAGGTGAACGTGGTGCCGCAGGTCTCCGGCGAGATCCTCGAGGTGGGGTTCGACAATGGCTCCGTGGTGAAGGCGGGCCAGCTCCTCTACCGGCTCGACCAGGTGAAGTACGAGGCGGCGGTGAAGAACGCCGAGGCCAAGCTCGCCGAGTGCAGGGCCAACCTCTCGTACGCCGAGCTGTCGTACGTGCGCCACAAGAAGCTCCTGGCGTCGCGCGCCGTCTCGCTGGACGCGGTCGACAACGCGCTCGCGCTGCGGGACTCGTCCCGCGCCGCGTGCGCCGCCGCGGAGGCCGAGCTCGTGGCCGCGCGCGACGACCTCAAGCACTGCCGGATCGTCGCGCCGATAGACGCGAAGGCCGGATCGACGGCGTTCACGAAGGGCAACTACGTCACCACCCAGTCCGGCACGCTCGTCACACTCGTGCAGTTCAGGCCCATCCGCGTGAGGTTCGCGATCTCCAACCGCGAGTATCTCGACATGTTCGGCGGATCGACCAGGGCGATGAGGGAGGACGGCAGCGTGCGCCTGACGCTCGCCAACGGCAGCGAGTGCCCGGAGCCCGGGGAGATCGAGTACACCGAGAACGTGTCCGACGAGCGCACCGACACCACGCAGGTGTACGCCTGCTTCAGAAACGACTCGTTCAGCCTCAAGCCAGGCGGCACCGTGATGGTCACGCTCACGTCGAAGAAGGGCACGATGCGGCCGGCGATCCCGCCAACGGCGATCCTCCAGGACACGCAGGGCCCGTACGTGTGGGTGCTCGACTCCGCCGGCGCCGCGCAGCGCCGCACGGTCGCGCGCGGCGAGCTCGTGGGCGACTGGCTGTTCATCGAGAAGGGACTGAAGGCGGGCGAGCGCATAGTGGCGGACGGCGCGCATCGCGTGGGGAAGGGCATGGTCGTCACGCCGTTCGCGCCCCGTGAAGCCTCCGGCGAGGCCGCGAAATGAAGAGCGTCTCCGAGATCTTCATCCGCAGGCCGAAGCTCGCCTGGGCGGCGATGATCGCGCTCACGCTCTGCGGGCTCATCTGCCTGCTCCGCATGCCGATCTCCGAGTATCCGCAGATCGTGCCCGTGACGATCACCGTCTCGTGCACCTACACCGGCGCGGGGGCGACTGACCTCGACGAGTCCGTGGCGCAGATCGTCGAGGACGAGATCAACAGCGTGGAGGACATCTGGTACTACAAGTCCATGAAGACCGCGCGCGGCACGTACACGTGCTACTGCGTGTTCCGGCCGGGCACGCCGTCCAACGTCGCGCTCATGAACGTGCAGAACGCCGTCAAGCGCGCCGAGCCGAAGCTGCCGACGGAGGTGACGCAGAGCGGCGTCGTCGTGAAGAAGTCGCCCGAGGACCGCCTCGTCATGTACTGCTTCACGACGGACGGGCGCCAGATGGACCTCATGGAGCTCTCGAACTACGTCGAGAAGCAGATCGCGGACGCGATCTCGCGCGTCAAGGGCGTCGGCCAGGTGCAGACATCGGGGCGGACGTACGCGATGCGCCTCTGGCTCGACCCGATCCGCATGACGGGGCTCGACATCT
>CAVERN010000188.1:0-621 GCA_963618095.1 bacterium
GATTCGTAGTCTGATGCTCTATCCAGTTGAGCTACAGGCGCACTGCTTTCGCAAAACGGCGCGTAATATACCACAACCCGCGTTTCGACACAAGCGTTTTTTTTTACACCTGTTCGCGGAAGCGGAACCGGCCGGGGTCGGAGAGCTCGAGGGCGACCTTCCCGGCCGGAACCGGCTCGTCCACGCGGTGGACCTCGCACCCCTCCACGGTCATCCCCGGCATGGGGCGCGCGGGGCAGAGGTTCTCGCACGCGCCGCAGCCGATGCACGCCGCGGCGTCCACCACCGGGACCCCCTTCACGAGCCTTATCGCCTTCACGGGGCAGTGCCGCTCGCACGCGCTGCACTTCACCCCCTCGGTCTCGGCGAGGCACCTGTCGCGATGCCACACCGCATAGCCCACGTGCGTATGGAGCTTCGCCTCCCGGGCGACAGGCGCGATCGCCCCGGCGGGGCACACCTCGCCGCATCGCGAGCACCCGGGCCGGCAGTAGCCGCGCTCGAAGCCCATCTCGGGCTGCAGGAAGCCGCCGCCCCGGAGCGACGGCCTCAGCACCTTGTGCGGACACGCCCTCACGCACAGCTGGCAGCCGACGCACCTAAGACGGAACGCCCTCAGGC
>CAVERN010000188.1:631-2369 GCA_963618095.1 bacterium
CGCCGGCACCACGGGACGCGCCCGCTCGGGCCTGCCGGGCTCGGACACGGCGGCGAACCCGCCGTCCACGAGCTTGTCGGCCGCCGCCGCCGCGGACGCGCCGGCGCCGGCGGCGAGGAACATCCTCCGAGTCATTCCCTGAAGCATTTGCGGCACTCCTTGCATCCGTCGCAGACCGCGACCTTGTCCTTGAAGAGCGAGAGGCGCGAGAGCGCCTGGAGGATCGTCCCCACCGGGCACACCAGGTTGCACCACGCGCGCCCGCGCCCGACGAGCGCCAGCGCCAGCACGACGAAGAGCAGGCCGCCGGCGAGGGACACCCCGCGCCCGAATATCGCGTACGGGTCGAGCCAGGCGAACGAGAGGCCGAGGCATCCGGCGGCGAGCGCGAGCGCCGCCACGGACCACCGCACCGCGAGCTGCAGCCGGGTGGACGGCAGCCTCGTGCACACCCTGCGCACCCGCTTCCGCGCCAGCCACCGCACGAGGTCCTGCGCTATGCCGAGCGGACACAGCACCTCGCAGTAGAGCCTGGCCCGCACCGCGACGACCGCCGCCAGCACGGCGAGCGCGACCGCGTTCAGCGAGAGCAGCGCCGGCACGAGCTGGATCCTGGCGGCGAACGCGCATCCGCGCGCGCCGAGGAACGCGGAGGTGACGGAGGCGAGCATCGCCGCCGCCACCACGGCCCTGGCCCGCCGCCGCGTCCGGGAGTCGGAAAGCGGATTCCTCATGTTCCCAGCTCCTTCATCTTCAGGGACTCGGTGAGCTCGTCGATCCGGCGCATCTCGTCCGGTATCGGGATCGTCTGCGGACAGTGCCCGGAGCACACCCCGCACCCCGTGCAGTGGTTCGCCTGGCGCAGGTACGGGATGCGCCTCTCGTACTCGCGCAGGAACCCGCGCCAGTCCTGCTTCTCCTTCGAGAGGGCCTCGTTGTACAGCGTGAAGATGCCGGGGATGTCCAGCCCGTACGGACACGGCATGCAGTAGTTGCACATGTTGCACGGGATGGTCTTGTCCGAGAGGAACGCGACCGCCGCCTCCTCGAGGGTCTCGAGCTCCTTCGCCGAAAGCGGCTTCAGCGGCGAGAATATCGCGCAGTTCTCCTCGAGGTGCTCGCGGTACGTCATCCCCGAGAGCACAGTCATCACCTTCGGGAAGTGCCCGGCGAAGCGGAGCGCCCACTTGGCGAGGGTCGCCTCCGGGTCCAGCGGCACGAGCCTCTCCGCGAGCGAGTAGTTGAAGCGGGCGAGCCTGCCGCCCAGCAGCGGCTCCATCACGACCACGGGGATGCCGCGCCTCTCGCACTCGCCGTAGAGGTACTGGCCGTCCTGGTTGCGCTTGTTCGTCTCGTAGGCGTGGCGCCAGTCCACGTAGTTCATCTGTATCTGCACGAAGTCCCAGCGGTACTTGTCGTGGCGCTCCATGAGCCACTCCCACGCCCGCCTGTCGCCGTGGTACGAGAAGCCGAGGTTCCGTATCCTCCCGGCGTCCCGCTCGCGCAGGCAGAAGTCTATCGCGCCGTTGTCCACGTACCTCTTCCTGAACGCGTCGAAGCCGCCCATGCCGACCGCGTGCAGGAGGTAGTAGTCTATCGCGTCCACCCGGAGGAGCCGGCGCGAATTCTCGTACATCTCCCTGCACTTCTCGATCGGGTACTGCGCCGGCGCGAAGTTGGAGAGCTTCGTGGCGACCCTGTACGACTCTCTCGGATGCCGGGCGAGCGCCCTCCCCGT
>CAVERN010000189.1:0-2364 GCA_963618095.1 bacterium
CACCCCCTCAACTTCTCAACCCCTCAACTTCTCAACTTCCCAACTTCTCACCCCCAAATCATAAATCTCCCGCTACCAACTATGATATAATCCCCGCTCATGTATCCAGGAGACGGCAAATGACGGAGTTCGTGGTCCATGCGGACGACTTTGGCCTGAACGAGAGCGTGACGCGGTGCATTGACGACTGCTTCCTCCGCCACTGGCTCTCCGAGACGACGCTGATGGTGAACATGCCCGCCTGCGACGAGGCCGTCGCGCTCGCGCGCAGGCACGGCTACGCCCACCTCGTGGGCCTCCATCTCAACCTCACCGAGGGCGTCCCGCTCACCGAGCCCATCCGCTCCTGCCGCCGCTTCTGCGACTCCCATGGCGTCTTCCGCCGCCTCTTCCACACCACCGCCAAGCAGCGCTGCTACCTGACCCCGCGCGAGCATGCCGCCGTCAGGGACGAGGTCGCCGCGCAGATCGAGAAGTTCTGCGCCTACGGCGACCTCATGCCGAAGCTCGACTCCCACCAGCACGTGCACATGGACTGGCTCGTCTACCTCATCCTGAGGCCCATGGCCCTCGCCCACGGCTTCGCCGAAATGCGCATGTTCACCGACCAGCACAAGGTGCGCCTCGACCGCGAGGTCTACGGACGCTTCTTCACCTGGGCGGTCCGCCGCCACTTCAGGACCACCGACCACTTCGACGGCGTGAACGAGCGGCTCCTCGAGGGCCCGGGCGGCGTGACGGAGGTCATGGTGCATCCGCAGATGCGGGGCGGCGTCCTCTGCGACACGGCGGCCCCCTTCGCGGAGCACATGGCGCGCCTCCAGGCCGTGCCGGACTCCTTCATCCGCCTGCCTCAGCTCCCAGACCGCCCCCCGCACGCATGAAAGACCAAGCCCACGCCCCGCTCTTCTCGATCATCGCGCCATGCTGCGAGGTCGAGCCGTATGTCGACGCGCTCGCCGCGTCCGTGAAGGGACAGCCCTTCGCGGACTGGGAGTGCATCCTCTCCTACGAGGACTCGAAGGACTCCACCCTCGCCGCGTGCGAGGCGCTCGCCGCCGCCGACGAGCGCTTCCGCGTCGTCAGGGGCCCCCGCAGCGGCTCGCCCGCGACGCCGCGCAACCGCGGCTTCGAGGTCGCGAAGGGGCGCTACGTCGTCTGGATCGACGGCGACGACTATCTGGCGGACGGCATCCTCGCCACGCTGGCGGACGCCCTGCGCGCCCACGGCGAGCCGGACGTCCTGATGGGCGCGCTGGAGCAGTCGACGTTCGCGGACGACGGCACGCGCCTGACGTGCGTGCGCAAGTTCGGCTTCGCGCCGGGCGACGCGGGCCGGGTCTATTCCGGACAGGAGGCGTTCGTGCGCCTGATGCGCCACGGCTCGCTGCCGTTCCTCGGCGCCCAGGCCATCGTCTGCCGCGCGGACTTCCTGCGCGAGAAGGGGCTCTCGTTCGTCCCGGGGCTACGCCACGAGGACGAGGAGTGGTCTCCGCGCGTCTTCTACTTCGCCGAGCGCCTGCTCGTGCTCGACACGGTTCTCTTCGTCTACCGCCAGCGCGAGGGCTCCATAATGTCCACGCAGGCCGGCGCGACGGCGCTCGCGCACCACGCGCGCGTCGAGCGCTCGCTCTTCGACTTCCACGCGCGCCACGAGTTCTCCCCCGCGCTGTCGCAGGCCTGGGCGCGCGAGGCGCTCTCGCTCTTCTACTTCCACTTCTTCATGCCGAGCCGCCGCCGGCTCGTCTCGGGCCGGGACTGGCGGAGATGCCTCGGCGAAGTCCTGCAGGGGGACGGCCTCCGGAACTTCCTGCGCCTCGCGGAGTTCGGCAGCGCGCCGAAGCGCGTCGGCGCGCGCCTGGTCGCGCTCTTCCGCGTCCACCCAGCCCTCGCCCGGCTCGCCTGCGCCTACTTCAGCCTGGTCTACTACCCGCTGGCCATGCGGGGCGCCCGCCGGACGGCGTGAATCAGATCGAGGAACTCCCATGAAGCTTGACATCGTACGCAACGCCCGACGCAACGTGATCGCCGAGGTCATGAACCGCATCCTCACGTTCTTCCTGCCGGTCGTCAACCGCACGATCTTCATCTGGATCATCGGCGCGGAGTACCTCGGGCTCAACGGACTCTTCACCTCCGTGCTCGGCGCCCTCTCCCTCGCCGAGCTCGGCTTCGGCCAGGCCGTCGTCTACGCGATGTACAAGCCCGTCGCCGAGGACGACCGCAGGACCCTCTGCGCCTACTACGCCTTCTACCGCGTCGTCTTCCGCATCGTCGGCTGCCTCATCCTCCTGAGCGGGCTCGCCCTCCTGCCGTTCCTGCCGAAGCTCGTGCACGGCGACGTGCCGGCGGACATCAGCCTGA
>CAVERN010000190.1:0-2340 GCA_963618095.1 bacterium
TTCTACTGGTGCGCCGCCGCGCAGATCACGGCGAGCACGATACTCATCGGGGCATGACTTCCCGACGGCGCGGGTGCGCCGGAGGGGCGAACAGACACGAAGCGACACGACAAAGCAAGGAGACCGACATGAAGACCAGACGGATCAACGGACGGCGCGACGAGCCCGACCGCCGGAACAACTGCCAGATCACGTTCCGCACGACGCTGCGGCTTTCGGGCGCGTGGAGCAGCCTTCGCGGGCTGTGCCAGTACGCCGGGCACGGCGAGACCTCGTCGGAGCTGTTCGACAAGGTGGTGCTCCCCGCGATGCGGGAGTACGTGAAGCGGCGCGGCTACGCGGAGAAGGCGCGCGAGCGGCGCATGGAGCTGAAGGCGGCGGCCGACGGGCGGTAGCCGCGCGAAGTCAACAGGATGTCAACGGCCTGTCGGCAACCGCGCCGGCGGGCCACGGACGAAACGAGAGCCAACACAAGGAGAATACCGACATGAAGACCATCAGCAGACACCCGTTCGCCGACCGCGAGGAGTTCCTCGCGATCCGCGAGCGCCTCCACGGAGAGGGCCGCCTCGGCGGCTCGGACGTGGGCGCGGCGGCGGGGGAGAACAAGTACAGGAGCCGCCTGCGCCTCTACCACGAGCTGCGCGGCGAGATCCTCCCGCCGAACCTCGACACGGTGCAGTCCGTGAAGGACGGGGCGCGGTGCGAGGAGATCGTGGCCGAGTACTTCGAGAAGAGGACGGGCAAGAAGGTGCACAAGGTGAACGCCGTGCTCACGAGCGACGACGCGCCGCACCTGTTCGCGAGCATCGACCGCAAGGTCGAGGGCGAGGACGCGGGGCTGGAGTGCAAGACGGCGAACGCGCGGAACGAGGACGCCTTCCTCGGCGGGCGCCTGCCCGACTCCTACGTGCGCCAGGTGAAGACCTACATGAAGGTGACGGGCTATCCGCGCTGGTACGCCTACGTGTGGGTGATGGGGAAGCGCGAGGTGTGCTACCTCTTCACGACGCTGGACGACGAGAAGCCGGAGTGGTGCGACGCGCTCGTGCGCGTCAACGAGGCGGAGCTGGACGAGTGCGAGGAGATCGCGGCGTCGTTCTTCTCGGACTACGTGGATGCGGCCGTGGAGCCGCCGTACGACGGCGGCGAGGACGAGCGCGACCTCGTGAAGGAGATGAACCCCGAGGCGACGGACAACGGCCCGCTCGTGCTGAGCGGGGTGACGGAGGCGGATCTCGCGAACCTCGACGCCTGGAAGCAGGCCGTGGCGGAGACCGAGGGGCGCATCGCCGCCGTGGAGGACAGGATCAAGGCCGAGCTCGGGCGGTTCGCCGAGGGCTGGGTCGGGTCGCGCAAGGTGACGTGGCGCAACAACAGGCCGTCCCGCAGGGTGGACTGGAAGGCGGTCGCCGAGGCGGTCGAGCCGCCGCCGTCCGTCGTCGCGCGCTTCACGACCATCGCGCCCGGGGCGCGCGTGCTGCGCATCGGAAAGGCGGTGTGACATGGACGGGAAGGACAGGGACGCGAAGAAGAAGAGCGTGTACGAGACGCTGTCGGCGATCGACTGCCGCAAGGAGTCTCGCAAGAAGAACGGGCTGACGTACCTTCCGTGGGCGTGGGCGTGGGCGCGGGTGATGGAGCACTACCCCGCCTCGACCTACCGGATCTACGAGGACGCGGACGGGCGGTTCTACCACACGGACGGACGGACGGCGTGGGTGAAGACGGGCGTGACCATCGAGGGCGTGGAGCTGGTGGAGTACCTTCCCGTGATGGACTTCCGCAACGTGTCGATCCCGCTGGAGAAGCTGACGTCGTTCGACGTGAACAAGTCGATCCAGCGGTCGCTGACGAAGGCGTGCGCCCGGCACGGGCTGGGGCTGTACATCTTCGCGGGCGAGGACCTGCCCGAGGGGGCGGATGACGCGGCGCAGGGCGACGCCGGTACGGCGCGCGCCCAGAGCGCGAAAAACGCCTCTCAGGGCGCGTCGGGCGCGACCCCCTCCAACGCGGCTCCGGCGCGCCAGGGCGGCTCCGGCGCGGCTTCTGCGGCGAATCCGGCGCGCGAGGGGATGCGGGCGGCGTGGAACCTGTTCCTCACGACCCCCGCGGCGAAGGGGATGGACGCGAACTCGCGGAGCAACCTCTTCGCGCTCGAGGTGAAGCAGCTGACGGGGCGCGACAACCCGCGCTCGGTGACGGCCGGCGAGTGGGCGAAGGTGGCGGCGGCGATCCGCAGGTCTGTCGAGGCGGTCGGAGAGGGGGCGGCGACATGATCCGTCCGGCGGCCCTCTACAACAAGGCGCGGTTCGCGAGGGACTTCACGCTCCTCGGCCG
>CAVERN010000191.1:0-2327 GCA_963618095.1 bacterium
CAAGGGCGGCGAAGGCGCGCTCGATCTCGCCAACGCCGTCATCGCGGCGTGCGACGCGCCGAACAACTTTGCGTATCTCTGCGACCTCGACGATCCGCTCAAGGACCGCATCGAGAAGCAGGTCAAGGAGGTCTACGGCGGCGACGGCGTGGACTTCGAGCCGCTGGCGCTCGAGAAGCTCGCGCGCTACCAGGCCGATCCCGAAACGGCGCACCTGCCGATCTGCATCGCGAAGACGCAGTATTCGCTTTCGCACGACCCGAACCTGCTCGGCCGCCCGAAGGGCTGGCGCATGCCCGTGAAGGACGTGCTGCTCTATCGCGGCGCGGGCCTCGTGGTGCCCGTGGCCGGCGAAATCAAGCTCATGCCCGGCACGTCCGCCTCGCCCGCCTATCGCCGCATCGACGTGGACGTGGAGACGGGCAAGGTGCACGGACTTTTCTGAAAACAAGTCAACTCAACCCAGACATCAACCAGGAGTCACACGTCATGGAACACGCGTTCAAGATCGGCTATCTGCCGCTTTCCAAGGTCAACTGGACGAACGACACGCTCGAGGCCGCGCGCGCGAACGCGCTCGCCTTCCTGAAGACGCTGCCGGGCGTCGAGGTCGTCGGGCCGGACCACATGCTCGCGCTCGAGAGCGAGGCCCTCGAAGTGCTCGACCAGTGGGAGAAGGACCGCCCCGACCTCATCGTGGCGCACTTCCTCACGTTCTCGCTCGGCGTGGTGCCGCCGCTCTTCGCGCAGCGCCTGAAGACGCCGATCCTGCTCTGGTCCCAGCCCGAGCCGGACCCGGCGGGCGGCCGCCTGCAGAACAACTCGTTCTGCGCGGCGAACATGAACGCGCACCACATGTGGCGCCTCGGCATCCCCTACTTCTACGTGCACGCGCAGGCCGGCACGCCGGCGGCGGAGGAGCAGCTCGCGAAGCAGATCCGCGTCGCGAAGGCGATGAAGGACCTCGGCCGCCTGCGCATCGGCCTCATCGGCGGGCGCGTCCCCGGCTTCTACACGAGCTGCGTGGACGAGATGATGCTGCGCCGGACGCTCGGCCCGGAGGTGAAGATCGTCACCGAGCACGAGCTCTTCACCGTCGCGCAGAACCTGACGGCCGACGAGGTCGCGAAGGGCCTGGCGATCATCGACGAAGACCTGAAGACGCATCCGACGGACGGCCCGTGCGCGGCGCACAAGGAGAAGTCGGCGCGCCTCATCGCGGCGGTGATGAAGCTGAAGGAGAAGTTCTTCGTCGACATCTTCGCGATGCGCTGCTGGCCGGAGGTGATCCTCAACGAGTTCTACGGCATCGCCGTGTGCTCGACGCTCGGCCACCTCACGAACCACGGCGTGCTCACGGCGTGCGAGGGCGACGTCTACGGCGCGATCATGATGCGCATCGGCCAGATCCTCTCCGAGGACCTCCCGTTCTTCTGCGACCTCATCATCTGCGAGGGCGACTACGGCGTGACGTGGCACTGCGGCGCGGCGCCGTGCGCGCTCTGCAAGCCCGGCTACAAGCCGGAGCTCCGGATGTCCGCGACGGTCGAGGGCGGCGCGACGAAGGGCTGCACGGGCGAGTTCCCGCTCAAGCCCGGGCGCGTCACGCTCGCGCGCCTCGGCGAGACGCGCGACGGGCGCGGCTTCCGCATGCTCGTCTGCACGGGCACGGGCCTCGACACCGACCTCTTCGTGCGCGGCACGCCGCTCAAGATCAAGTTCGACGCCGGCTGCGAGGCCGTCCGCCGCGAGGTCATGGAGAACGGCTGGGAGCACCACTACGCGCTCATGTACGGCGACCGCGCGGAGGAGCTCGCCACGCTCTGCCGCAACCTCAACATCGAGCTTCACCTCGTGAAGTAGGGAACGAAGGAACGCGATCATGGAACAGACGGTTCTGACGAGAAGGTCGTTCATGCGCGGGCTGGCCGCCGCGGGCGCGGGAGCGCTCGCGGGCGGCTGCGCCTCCCTGGGGGGCGGGGCGCGTCCGCTGCGCCTCGGCTGCCAGATGTGGAGCGTGGACGACATCTGGAGGAAGGATCCCGACGGCGCGCTCGCGAAGATGCGCGCGATGGGCTACGAGGGCGTGCAGTCGAAGGCGTTCTGGGGCTGGGACCGCAAGAAGCTCCATGCGCTGCTCGACGCCCACGGCATGGCGCTCGTCGACATGCCGATCGACCTCGCCCACGTCTCGCCGCAGAAACTGAACGCCACGGTCGACTTCTGCAAGGAGTTCAACGTCGACTTCGTGTTTCTGCCCTGGCTTGACGGGAAGAAGCTCAAGACGGTGGACGCCATGAAGCGCCTTGCCGACGAGATGGTGGCGG
>CAVERN010000192.1:0-2319 GCA_963618095.1 bacterium
ACGGGATGCCCCTTGTCCGGCTCGTCCGTGTACTGCGGGTCGTCCTCCTCGTTCAGCCTCATGCGCCGGTAGTGGTAGCCGCCGTTGAAGCCGTCCACGAGCACGCGGCAGCGCGGGTCCACGATGAACGCCGGCGCGCTCCCTATGCGGCGGTTGAGCACCGACGAGACGTTGTTGATGCGCGTCACCGAGGAGTTGTGGTAGCCCCGCGTCCCGATGGAGGCCACGGGCGCCGGCACGGTCTCCAGCCCGAGCTGGTTCATCTTCGCGATGCAGGTCACGTCGTCCACCTGCGTGGGGTCCGCGCCCGCCGGGTCCGCGAAGCAGAAGGTCTTGACGCGGTAGAAGTCGAAGTCGTTGACCAGCACCGGGCGCAGCTTCTCCGTCACGAACTGCTCGATGCCCATGTTGTCGCTCACCACCTCGCGCAGAATCCGTATCTGCCCGTCAAGACCCACCTGCCCGATCACCGCGCACGGCGTCCGCCCGAAGTCCTGGCCCACGATCACGGGCAGGTTGCGCGAGAAGGACAGCGGCTGCCGGGCGCAGTGGAACTCCTGGCTCCATTCGGGGTACACCGGCCGCCCCGCCTTGCGCGACACGAACCTGTTGAGCACGAAGCGGTCGATCTTCTCCTGCGACAACCCCAGCATGTTGCGCCAGTACTGGAAGCCGATGTTGTGGTTCTCCACGTTCTCGGCGGGGCCGATGCCGGGGTCCTGGCCGACGTTGTCCTCGTAGCGCACCGCGTTCGTCTCGGGGTCCGTGACCTTCAGGAGCGCCGGCGGCTGGATGAAGAACTCCCACCCGTCGGGGCACTCCATCTCCTTGCGGTACCACCAGCATCCCGTGTCGGACGGGTTGGCGTCCATCAGCACGCCGAGCGGCGGGTACGAGCGCCCCGGCTCCTTCTTCGGGTAGCGGCCGAGCCGCGTGATGGCCGCCTCTATCGCCGACAGCGGTATCTGCGCCGCCTCGTTCGCGTAGATGCCGGAGATTTCGAGGCCGAGCAGGTGGTCCACCGCGTTGGGCGTATCCATGGCGCGGAAGAGCAGCTGTATCTCCATCGGCGCCCCGCTCCCCGTCGTCATGGTTATCATGCCCTCCAGCGGCGGGCTCATGTGCATCTTGATGGCGTTCACCTTCCCGAACCAGTCCACCGCCGTCGAGACCGTCGTGCTCTTCAGCTCGTCGTAGGTGTTGCGCATCACCAGCCACCGCGCCCGTATCACCCCGTCCGACATCGGCGGCATGCACCTCGCGGTCTTCAGGATTATCTCCATCCACGCCATCACCGTCTTGCCGGAGCCCACGGGGCCGCGCACGCACCGCACGAACTTCCCGGAGGCGTGGAGCCTCTGCGCCGTAGGCGTCGCCGTGTAGGACAGCCCGCCGCCCTGCGCCCCCGCGTCAGACATCCACCGTCGCCCCCCTGCCGACCGCGCCGCCGCCGAGCGTCTGCGTCTCGCCGCCGATGTTGATCGTCAGCGTCACCCCGCCCGACTGCCTCTGCGCCGACTCCGCCGCCGAGGCCGACGCGAACCTCTGGAACTCCCGCCCCGAAAGCGACAGGAGCCGGTCGAGCATCTTCTCGCTCTTCTTCTTCCCGACGACCTCGCCCGTCTGCCGGTCCCTCACGTCCGCCCCGACCGTCGCCAGGTCGAACGCCGTCTCCAGCACCGCGTTGCCCATCGCCTCCTTCATCGAGCCGAGCGCCGCCATGTACGCCCGGTCGAAGTTCCGGCACGCATAGCGCATCCCGACGACCGAGCCCCAGTCGAGCCCCGACTCCTTCAGCGACTCCGAGTGCCGCCGCCCCCGGCACAGCGCGGAGAGGAACTTCACCATCGCCGCCGTCCGCGCAAGCCCGTTCGCGTCCACGACGCCCTCGGAGTTCCGGGCGCACGGCTCGAACCACCCGTGCGCAATCGCCTCGACGCCCTCGGCCCCCTCGGCCTCCTCCAGCCCGCACATCTCCCCCAGGCGCCGCGCCGTCTCCACCTCCGACGGCTCCAGCGCCGGGGCCGCCACCACGAGCGCCCGCGTCTTTCTGCCGAGCATGGCCGGCCATATCCTGCCCGCCTCCGACTTCCTCGCCGCATGGCTGCCGTCGGTGAACGACCCCCAGCCGCACGAGCCCTTCCTCCCGCGCCGCTTCGGCTTCGCCGCCTCGCCGCCGCCCTCGATCTTGCCCTTCTCTTCCATGCCCCGCAAGATACCACTTCGCCCCCGCCGCGCCACATTCAGCAACTTCGCCCCTCCGCTCCCGCCCCGCCACAGACGCGAGAAGGCCCCTCCACGCCCTCGGAGCCCCGCCCC
>CAVERN010000193.1:0-2273 GCA_963618095.1 bacterium
ACCCTCGCCGCCGAGTTCCGCCCCGCGCCGGACTGGGCGATCGTCTACGAGACCTCCGGCGGGAACGGCGTCGAGCACGGGATGCGCGACGCGGCGCGCGCGCTGAAGTCCGTCGTGCAGGAGGCGTTCGGCGTGTCGCTCGCCGTCTCCACGAACGCGGCGGAAGGCGCGCGCGGGTTCTTCCTCGGCAGGTCCTTCGCCGCGAAGGCGGGGCTCTCCTGCGACGGCTTCAAGGGCTGGGACAACGCGGTCGCCGAGAAGGGCGGAAGCTTCTACTTCTACGGGAACGACCGCACGGGCTCCGAGCCGAAGTACGAGACGAGGTGCGTCGTCCCGAGCGCCCTCGCGGCCGTGCGCTTCATGAAGGAGAACCTCGGCGTCCTCTTCCTGATGCCGGGCGAGGTCGGGCGCGAGGTGCCGAGGCGCGAGACGTTCAGCTTCCCCGAGGGCGGGGTCGCGCGCGGCTCGGTGCGGAGCGAGTTCCAGATGGGGCGGAACTTCGACTTCGCCTACAACCTCGCCAACAGCATCTACGGCGCCGGCGTCCTCTACACCTACGGCGGGCACACGTATCCCGCGGCCTGCCCGAGGCAGAAGTACTTCAAGACTAATCCCGAGTACTTCGCGATGAAGAAGGACGGCACGCGCGTCTGGGGAGGGTCGGACGGCTGCCAGCCCTACTGCATCTCGAACCCGGGGTTCCAGAAGCTCCTCTACGACGAGCTCCTCCGCCGCTACGACGCCGGCGCGGAGGTCGTGCAGCTCGCGCAGAACGACGGGCCGGTGGGGTGCGCGTGCGAGAAGTGCCGGGCGCTCTACGGCACGGGCGACGACTGGAGCGAGAAGACCTGGCTCTTCCACCGCGAGATCGCCGAGCGCCTCCTGAAGGACCGCCCCGGCAAGCTCGTGCACATCATCAGCTACGGCCCCACGGAGGCGCCGCCGAAGTCCTTCAAGGTGTTCCCCTCGAACGTGCTCGTCGAGATCGCGCGCTACTCCGACGAGTGCATGGCGCGGTGGGACGGCTACGTGGTGCCGCACGGCTTCACCTACTACATCTACAACTGGAGCTGGTACCCGCTCCTGGGCTTCACGCCGAAGCGCTCGGTCGCGGGGCTCGTCGAGCAGCTCCGCGTGTTCAACAAGTACGGGATGAGGGGGATCTACCGCTGCGGCTACGGCGAGATGTTCGGCATGGAGGGCCCGGCGTACTGGGTCTACAACACGCTCGTCGGCGACCCGGGGGCGGACGTCGCGGCGGCGCTCGCCACGTACTACCGGGGCGCGTTCGGCGCGGCGGCGGAGCCGATGAGGCGCTTCTACGAAGACCTCGAGAAGCCCCTCGCGGAGGTCGAGAAGCTCAACTCCACGAAGGCGAGCGACCTCGTGGAGTCCACGCTCAACCTCGAGCACAGGAAGGACCCGGTCACCGCGCTCGCGCGCGTCTACACGCCGGAGCGCCGGGCGCGGATGGACGCCGCGCTCGCGGAGGCCGAGCGCGCGCCCGGCCTCTCCGAGAAGCAGCGCAGGCGCCTCGCGCTCGTCCGCACCGAGTGGGACTACGTGCGCAACGTGGGCGCGCTCGCCTACGACTACAACGCGTTCGTGAAGTATCCCACGTTCGCGGCGTGCCAGAAGATCCTCGACCTCCTGGACGTGCGCAACGCGATGATCGACGGCCTCTTCCCGAAGGGGAGGATCCGCTCCGTGCCCGGCTGGCCGGAGATCCGTCTCTTCGGGAATCCTCCGCTCGACCAGTTCAAGGTCAACGGACGCCTCGCCGCGCCGATCAGGAAGCCGCTTCTCTGGGACGCTGCGAAGATGCGCAGGTGGCGCATCGTGCCGGGCGAGCGCATGACGCCGGAGGAGCGCCGCGCGGAGATCGAGAAGGCGGGGCTCAGGCCGCTCACGGGCTTCAGGCCGGTCGAATCCGACTTCAAGGGGACGGGCGCGACGTTCGAGGCGTATCCGGACGGCACGGGCTTCACGTTCGGCCAGGGCACGAACAAGCACGTGCGCGTGACGAAGAAGATGGGCGCGGCGGACGGGATCCTGCCGGGGCGGACGTACCGCATCACCTGGCTCACGCGCTGGAAGGACGTGCACTCCACGCGGGCCTGGAACGGCTACTACTTCGCGGCGGACTTCGAGCCGTTCAAGCGCCGCACGCCGAAGCACGAGACGTGGATGAAGGTGCCGGAGAGCCCCCTCCACTCGGGCGACTCGAACGGCTGGGTGCGCGAGTCGGGCGTGATGACGGTCTGCGACGAGCC
>CAVERN010000194.1:0-2211 GCA_963618095.1 bacterium
CCGCCCCGCACAGCTGGACGGTCACGAACGTATGGGAGCGCGAGGTGCTCTCGTACGCCGGCAAGAAGGACTCCGCCGAGCTCCGCTACTTCTACGTGCCGTGCGTGGGCGGGGTGGAGGTGCTCGGCGCGACGGTGTCGAACGCGGACGGGCGCGTCCACTCCGTCTCGCCCCGCGAGATGAACGTGATGGACGGCGGATGGGCGTCCTCCGCGCCGCGCTACCCGGCGGGGAAGTCCCTCGTGGTGAACCTCCCCGCGGTCGAGATCGGCAGCGTGATCCGCGTGACGACCGCGCGCTCCGTGACGAACTCCCCCGTCGCCTTCTGCGCTCTCCTCACGCTCGACTCCGCGGAGCCGACGCGCGTGCGGGAGCTGGACGTGCGCTGCGCCCCTGGCCTGGCGATGAAGGCCGCGTTCGGCGGCGACCTCGGCCGCGTCTTCGAGACGAACCGCATGTTCGTGGCCCTCACCAACCCGCCCGCGCTGCCGCGCGAGGGGTCGAGGCCTCCGTCCCTCATGTGGCGCAGGTGCGCGAGCCTGTCGCTGGCAGACCTGGACCGGAGCCGGGAAAGCCTGCTCGCCGCCCTCGCCAGGGCGCGCGGCGCCGGGTCGGAGCTCGCGGCGGGGAAGGCCCGGGAGCTCGCCGCCGGGGCGCAGGACGCGGAGGGGCGCATCCGGGCGGTGCGCGACTGGCTGTGGAGGAACGTGCGCGTCGCGGGGCCCGGCCTCTACGACGTCCCCTTCGACCGGGCGTTCTTCCCGCCGGACCGCGCGATCTCGGACGGCTACGCCTCCTCCGCGGACTGGATGAACGCCTACTTCGCCATGCTCGAGGCGGTGGGGCTTGACGTCGAGTTCCTCCTCTCGGACGGCGACGCCGCCGACTACCCGGAGATCGCCCGCGCCCGCCGCGACGTGCCGCAGCCGGACGAGTTCGGCGACCTCCTCATCGTCGCCCGCTCCCGGGAGGGCGGCTTCCTCGGCCTCTTCGGCGGCGAGGAGAAGACGTACGTGCTCGACTACGAGAACGACTGCGCGCCACTCGGCGTGCGCGAGGCGGACGGGAGCGGCGGACGGGTGGAGAACTTCATGTCCATCGACGTCAACGAGTCGGGAGCGGCCCGCGTCGTCGTCTCGAACTCCACGTGGGGAGTAGGCGTCGCCGCCCTGCGCAAGCGGTATTCGGAGATGCTCCCGGAGGACCGGGCGCGGCACCACGACGAGCTCGTCGGGGAGATCGCGGAGTCCGCCGAGGCGACCTCCGGCCTCGAGACCGACGTGAGCGGATATCCGTTCGTCATCAGCTATTCCGCGTACGCGCCCAGCTTCGCGGCGAAGGGCGCGGACTCCATGACCCTCGTGGTGCCGGGCCTCGGCGGGACGTTCCTGCCCGAGGCGGACTCCGTGCGCAGGAGCCCGTTCGGGCTGGGCGGCAGGCTCCGCTCTGTCGCCACCGTGCGCGAGATCGTGATGCCGGAGGGATACCTCTCGGCGGAGATGCTGCCGGAGGAGTGGGAGATCCGCCTGCCCGGCGAGGACTCGGCGCGGTGCAGAAGCGAGGTGAGGAGCTTCGTGGAGGGCGGCCGGCTCCACGTGGTCGTGCGCGAGGAGCTCCTCCCGGCGCGCGGCCGCATGCTCGGCAGCGACTGGCTCGGCTACTTCCGGGACTGGAACCGGCGCACCGCCTCGCGCGGCGCGCGGACGGTCGCGGTGCGCAGATAGCCGCGCTGTGGTATAATCCGCCGCCATCAAAGGAGGACGGAAATGAAGTCAGTGATCGTCAATGCCCATGTAATAAGCCCCGGAGTGGACCTGCCCGATGCGTCCGTGGAGATCTTGGACGGCAGGATATCGAAGGTCGCCAGGGTGGCGAGGCCCGCGAAGGGCGACTGGGTGTTCGACGCGAAGGGCGCGTACGTGATGCCCGGCTTCATCGACGTGCACACGCACGGCGCGGCGACCTACGACTTCTGCGACGCGGACCCGAAGGCGATCTTCGAGCTCGCCAAGGCGAAGCTCGCCGAGGGCGTGACCACGTTCCTGCCGACCACGCTCACCGTCTCGCACGAGGACCTCATGCGCTCCGCCGCGAACGCGAAGGCGTACGCGGAGGCCGGCATGCCCTACGCGAAGGTGCCGGGCATCCACCTCGAGGGCCCGTTCATCAACGTCAAGTGCTGCGGCGCGCAGAACCCGAAGTTCGTGCGCA
>CAVERN010000195.1:0-2190 GCA_963618095.1 bacterium
CTCTTGTACCTCTTTCAGATCACACGACTCCGCTCGGCGCGAAATCGGGGCGCATTATACCACAATCCGCCAGTCACCTCTTCGCGCGGGTCCTGCGCCAGACGAACAGCGCGAGCGCGATCAGCGCCGACGCCACGACCGCGTTCACGAGCCCCATCGCCGCCTTGTCCAGGTTCAGGAAGCCCGCAAGCCCCTGCGTGAGGATCTCGGCGCCCCTCGCCGGGATCGGACGGAAGTACCCGCCGACAAGGTACGCGGCCAGCGCGCACTGTCCGAAGAGGATCACCACGCCGAGGCCCCTGCGGAGCTTCAGGATGTCGGTCAGCGCGTAGAGCGCGGCGAGCGCGATCACGCACCACCCCATCGCCTGGGCGGTGAACGAGAGCGTGAAGATGGGCTTTATGACGGGTATCCAGATCGCGGAGACCCAGCCCGCGGCCTCGAGGCCGACCCCGTAGGCGAGGAGCAGGAGGGCCTTCCTGCCCCTCTCGCCGGGCCCGCGGAGGATCTCCGTCGCGAAGCACCCGCACATCGTCATGAAGCCGAACATGAGCGAGGTCGCGACCCACGTGTAGTGGCTCGGTTTCGCGACCACCACGTTGCCGGCGGGAAGGACCGCGCTGAACACGGCGTGATCCACCTTCTGGGCGAAATTGCCGAACTCCGAGTAGTCCCCTCCAAGGGCCAGCATCGCCGTGTAGGCGGCGGCCATGGCGAGCGGAATCGCCACGCGCGCCTTGACGGACCTCATCGGCATCACGAACGCGGCGACGAGGTAGCCTGCGGCGATCGACTGGAGCGTGTTGGAGTAGACCTTGATCTGGAGCGGGTCGAGCTTCAGGAGGTTGCCCTGCACGACCATTCCGAGCGCCCACAGCATCGCCACGCGCACCGCCACGTGGCCCCAGTAGGCCCGGCCGGGACGGCCGTCCACGAGCCGCCTGCCGAGAGCGTACGGCACCGCCGCGCCGCACATGAAGATGAACATGGGCATTATGATGTCCCAGAGAGTGAAGCACTCCCAGCCGTGGCTGAACTGCCGAATGAATCCCGGGGCGAAGTGCCACACGGAGTCCGCCGCGCGGACGATCGGCCCGATCGCCACGAGGAGGAGCATGTCCAGCCCGCGGAGCAGGTCGAGAGAGTAGAGTCTTTCCTTCATGACGCCTTGCAATCCTTTCCCATTTGGACGAAGGGCCGGTCGCCGAAGCGGCCGGCCCATGCGCCGCCATCCGTCAGTCCCCGAACGCGTACAGCTCGCGTCTGCGGTAGTCCGTGTGGAGCAGCTTCTCCGCCTTCTCGCCGCCGTTCGCGCCGGTCTCGCCGAGATAGTCCCTGTAGAGGGCCTGCACCTCCGGGTTGAGATGGCTCATGCGCAGCGTGCTGCGCTCGTCGTCCGTGTAGAGGCCCGCCGTGCGCTTGGCGCGGATCTCGTCCGTCGCGAGGCATGGCTGGCCGCCGCCGCCGACGCATCCGCCGCGGCACGCCATCACCTCGATGAAGTCGTAGCGCGGCTTCACGCCGTTCCTGCGGTCCTCGCGGATCTGGTCGATCACCTTCTCGACGTTGCCCATCTGGTGGGCGACGGCGATGTTCACCTTCGTGCCCTTGATGTCGATCGTGGCGGTCTTCACGCCCTCCATGCCGCGCACCTCGGAGAACTCGATGCTCGGGGGCGTGGCCTCGCCCGTGATCAGGCAGTATGCCGTGCGCAGCGCCGCCTCCATCACGCCGCCCGTCACGCCGAAGATCGTGCCGGCGCCCGTGTAGGAGCCGAGGAGCCTGTCGGCCGGCTCGTCCTCGAGGCTCGAGAAGTCGATGCCCGCCGCCTTGATCATGCGGGCGAGCTCGCGGGTCGTGAGCACGACGTCCGTGTCCTGGGAGCCGGTGGCGCTCATGTGCTCGTCGCGCGAGATCTCGTACTTCTTGGACGTGCAGGGCATGATGGACGTGACGTGGATCTTCTCGCGGTCGACGCCGTTCTTCTCGGCCCAGTAGCTCTTCGCGAGGGCGGAGAGCATCTGCTGCGGGGACTTCGCCGTGGAGAAGTTCTCCGTGAAGTCGGGCGCGTACTTCTCCATCCAGTCGGTCCACGCCGGGCAGCAGCTCGTGAGGAGCGGCAGGTTCCCGCCGCCCGTGAAGCGCTTGATGAACTCGGTGCCCTCCTCCATGATCGTGACGTCGGCGGAG
>CAVERN010000196.1:0-2153 GCA_963618095.1 bacterium
CGCCGAGAACCTCGCGGCCGCGAAGGCGAACGTCCGCGAGGCGTTCGACGCGGCGGAGGGCGTGCGCGGCGGCGAGCAGCGGCTCGTCACGAAGGGCGTCTGCGGCGAGTTCATGGATCGCTGCGCGGCGGCGGGCAAGTGGGTCTCGCGCGTCGATCGCCACCACGGCCCTTATCAGCCGACGATCGACCCCGAGGCCGCGAAGGTCATGATGGATCGCATGGTCCGCGCGGAGCGGAACCTCGAGGTCGTCTTCCACTGCTGGGGCGTGGACGTCGTGCAGGACGGCGCGGCGGTGCGCGGCGTCGTGTTCGAGTCCAAGCAGGGGCGCCAGGCGATCCTCGCGAAGCGCGTCGTCGACTGCACGGGCGACGGAGACGTCGCGTTCCAGGCGGGCGCGGACTTCCGCCAGATCACGCACAACGTCGGCTTCGTCTATCGCCTCGGGAACGTCGGCCGGGCGAAGGGGAAGGCGCTGGCGGATCCGGCGGCGGACGGCTTTCCGAAGGTGCCGAACGAGCCGGTTCCGGGCGCGTTCTGGAAGAACTGCCTCGGTCCGCAGACGAACGGCTGCTCGGTCGAGGACCTGACGAAGGCCGAGTTCCAGCATCGCGAGAGCATGTGGCGGTTCGTCGAGAAGATGCGCGCGACGCCGGGCTACGAGGAGACCTACGTGATGAACTCGTGCTC
This sequence comes from bacterium, assembly GCA_963618095.1. Taxonomy (GTDB): domain Bacteria; phylum Verrucomicrobiota; class Kiritimatiellia; order RFP12; family UBA1067; genus UBA1731. The sequence goes on from CAVERN010000196.1 coordinate 691, forward strand.
GCAGGTCGGCGTGCGCGCGACGCGGCTCGTCAAGACCGACTACACGCTGACGATGGCCGAGGCGTGCGCGCACAAGGCGTTCGACGACGCGATCGGCATGAGCGGCGACGACACGTTCACGCGCGGCGCGTTCCAGATTCCGTATCGGACGCTCCTGCCGGCGGGGGTCGAGAACCTGCTGGTCGCGGGGCGCGCGATGGGCTTCGCGCCCGATCTCATCGACCGCGTGAGGCTGATTCCCGTGTGCATGGTGACGGGCGAGGCGGCCGGCACGGCGGCGGCGTTCTCGGTCGCCTCCGGCGTCTCGCCGCGCGCGCTCGACGTCTCCGCGCTCCGCCGCGCGCTCGCGCAGAACGGCGCCTGCCTGGCGTAGCGGGGTGCGAGCGGGTTTTGGTATGCTACCGTTTTGTTGGGAATGGCCGACGCTTTGGAATGGCCGACGGGGCGGCCCGGGGAATGGCCGACGGGGCGGCCTGGGGAATGGCCGACGGGGCGGCCATTGACAACACTCTTAAGGGTTCTTGTTCTTCTGATAAGAGTGTTGTGTTGCCCGCCCCGTCGGGCAACAACGCCCTTGCGCCGTCTGGCAACAACGCCATCGCCCCGTCGGGCAACAGCCTGCCCCCGGTGTTCGAGCGCGACTGGCATGACTGGATCGTGAAGAAAGACGGGCAACTCGCGGCGTTCACGCGCTACATTCGCGAGAACCCCGAGCGCGCCTGGCTGCGCCGGCGGAACCGGCGGTATTTCGGACAGGTTCGCAAGGTCTCGTTCTGCGGACGCGAATGGTTCGCCTACGGGAACCTCGCGATTCTCGATCTCCCCGTCTTGAAGCCCGTGAAGGGCCATCGCGCGACGCAGCCGGGCTCGCCCGAGTGGAACGCGCTCGTCGAGGAATGCGCGCGCCTCGGGCCGGGCGGCGCGGGCGTCTCGACCTTCATGAGCCCGCTCGAGAAGGCCTGCGGCAACGTCCTCGCGGCGGCGGGCGGAAAATGGGTCGTTCTCTCTCCCGAGGGGTTTCACGACCGCTGGCACCCGGGACGGCAATACGAACGCTTTTGCGCCGAAGGCCGAATGCTCTTCCTCTCGCTCTACCCGGTCCTCGACCGTCTGCCGACCAAGAGCGAGCTCTACCGGCGCTGCCACGAAATGGGCGACGTCGTCGCCCGGGGAATGGCCGCAAGCACCTGCTGAAGATCTGATTTTCGGCTTTACAAAGACAAGAAAGGAAACACATTGATGAAAGGCAACCTGATTGTGATGATGGGAATCACGCTGGGCGCGGCGGTGGGCGCCGACGCGGCGGAGACGCCGCGGCCCGTGCCGCGCGCGGCGCTGCGGGAGCGGCTCGCGGAGGGGCCGGACGTCTACGGCATCGTCCACTGGGGGCTCAACACCTACACCGACCGCGAGTGGGGCTATGGCGACGAAGACCCGAAGCTCCTCGACCCGAAGGCGTTCGA
>CAVERN010000197.1:0-2110 GCA_963618095.1 bacterium
GTAATCGGTCAGCGGTCGGGGGAGGGCAAAGGCGGAGAGCCTCGGGCGTGCGATGAAGGCGCGTCCGCAGGGGGCGTGGCGACCTGACGCGGGCCTCTTGTTCCCGCGCCGGAACCCCACGTCCTGAAATGTGGAGGAATGTGACGCCGGAACCGTCTGCCCCGTCCGCGCCGTCTCCCCATGGAGACCGGGAACACGGCTTCGGACGCCGCCCCGCCACCAGTCCGAAAAAAAATGAGGAAAATCCGCTCCACCCCCTTGACAGCGCGTTTGTAATGTGATAAACTATCGCGCATGAAAAACAAAGTCATGGAAGGCTCGCTCGCCGAGGCGTTCGCGGCCCTCGCCCGGGCGTTCCCCGTCGCGAAGGGGTCGCTCACGGACACGCACTCGCCCTGCGCGCGCAGGGGCTGCAGGCTCTGCGCCGAGGGCGTGGGGCACCGCAAGCTCATCTTCACGTTCCGCGAGGGCGGGAGGCTGCGCGGGCTCTACGTCCGGCCGGAGCACGAGAAGGCCGTCCGCCGGGCGATCGAGAACGGCCGCGCGATCGAGCGGCTCCTCGTCGAGGGCGGGCGCGACCTCGTGCTGCGCCTGAGGAGGGAGGCCGATGCTGAGTGAGCGACAGGCGGGCGACTGCCGGTGCGCCAAGCTGGTGAAGCTGGTCTCCGAGGTCGCGCGCCTGAAGGAGGAGCTCGCGCGGAAGGACCGCCGCATCGCGTCCCTCGAGAAGCGGCTCGGGAAGGCGACGCGCACCGCGCTCGAGCGGCCGTTCGGGCGTTCGACGCCGTCCTCGAAGAGGCTCGTGAAGCCGAACGCGGAGAAGCCGGAGACGGAGGAGGAGCGGCTGCGCAGGCGCGGAGGCGCGAAGCCCGGGCACGCCGGGCACGGGTGGAAGGAGCTCGGCGGGCCGGAGGAGGTCGTCGACCTCCCGGCCCCCGAGACGTGCCCCCACTGCCACGGGGAGCTCGTCGACCCGCCCTTCGGGGCGGACGAGGGGCGCGACGTCGTCGTCGAGCGCCCCGTCCGGGCGTACGTCCGCCGCTACAGGCGGCGCGTCCGCTACTGCCCGCGCTGCATGAAGCCCGTCAGGACCCGCGCGCCGGGCGTGATGGACGGATGCCGCTACGCGAACTCCGTCGTCGCCCGCGCCGCGGCCGAGTTCTACCTCCACGGCATCCCCGCGGGCGTCGTCTCGCGCACGTCGGAGGTCGGCAAGGCCACGCTCCTCGGCATCTTCAACCGCGTCGCGGCCGTCCTGAGGCCCGCGCGCGAGGCGCTTCTCGCGAAGATCCGCTCCGCGCCCCTCGCGCAGGGCGACGAGACCGGATGGCGCACCGACGGCCTCAACGGATGGGCCTGGGTGTTCGTCTCGGGGAACGCCGTCGTCTACACGTGCGCCGGCTCGCGCGGCTCGGCCGTCGCGAAGGAGGCGCTCGCCGGGTTCGCCGGGCTCTACCTGTCTGACCGCTACGGCGGCTACGCCTTCCTCGGCCGCCGGGCGTTCTGCCTCGAGCACCTGAGGCGCGACGCGCTCAAGGTCGCGGACGAGAACCCGGAGAGCCGCGAGTGCCTCGACTTCGCGAACGCCATCGTCCCCGTCCTGAAGAGGGTCATGGGCCTGCGCCGCAGGTTCGGGAAGGACCCGAAGGCCTACCGGCGCGAGGCGCTCGCCGCGGCGGCGGAGCTCCACGGGATCGTCACGCGGCCCGCCCGGCACCCCGACGTCCAGAAGCTGCAGGACGTGTTCCGCGACGCCCGCCTCCAGTGCTGGCAGTGGCTCCTGGGCCCGCAGGTCCCGGCCGAGAACAACCGCTCGGAGCGGGAGGTCCGCCCCCTGGCGACGGCGCGGAAGGTGAGCCACGGCTCGCAGTCCGAGCGGGGCGCGCGGACGCGCGAGACGTTCATGTCGGTCCTCCACACGCTCAGGGAGTGCGGGGCCGACCCGGCCGCGCGCCTCGAACGCGCGCTCGACGCCTATGCGGAGAATCCGGAGACCGACATGTTCGAGGCGCTCTTCGGCGGCCTCGACCTCAAGATCCCCGCGCTCGGGCGTCGGCAGCTCCGGCAGCTGCCGGATGCCGTCACGCGGGGCACGGCGACGCAGGGGGCG
>CAVERN010000198.1:0-2102 GCA_963618095.1 bacterium
CCTGCTGCTCAACGGCTCCTCCGGCATCGCCGTTGGCATGGCCACGAACAGCCCGCCGCACAACCTCGGCGAGCTCTGCGACGGCATCACGCACTACGTGGACCACCCCGACTGCACGATCGACGACCTCATGAGGTTCGTCAAGGGGCCGGACTTCCCCACCGGAGCGCAGATATGCGGCTACAACGGCATCGCCGCCATGTACAAGCTCGGCCGCGGGCAGCTGCGCGTGCGCGGCAAGGCCGAGATCGAGACGGAGAAGAACGGCCGCGAGCGGATAGTCATAACCGAGATCCCGTACGCCGTGAACAAGCGCGAGATGATCATCCACATGGCCAACCTCGTGAAGGAGAAGGTGATCGAGGGCGTGTCGGACATCCGCGACGAGTCGAAGGCCGACGTGCGCATCGTCGTGGAGCTCAAGCGCGACGCCGTGGGGCAGATCGTCCTCAACCACCTCTACAAGCACACCGAGCTCCAGACGACCTTCGGCGCGATAATGCTCGCCATAGACAAGGGTCGGCCGAAGGTGCTGAACCTCAAGGACTTCTTCAAGTGCTACACGGACCACCGCTTCGAGGTGATAACCCGCCGCACGAGGTTCGACCTGAAGAAGGCGGAGGCGCGCAGGCACATCCTCGACGGCCTGCTCATCGCGATCGCGAACCTCGACGAGGTTGTGAGGATCATACGCGGCTCGAAGAACCGCGACGAGGCGAAGACCTCCCTCACCTCGCGCTTCGGCTTCTCGGAGGCGCAGGTGAACGCCATCCTCGACCTCCGCCTCTACCAGCTCACCGGGCTCGAGCGCGAGAAGCTCGAGGCCGAGCTCGCCGAGCTCCTCGCGAAGATAGCCGACTACCAGGCGATCCTCGCCGACCCGGCGCGGGTCTACCAGATCATAAAGGACGACCTCGCCTACATCAGGGAGAAGTTCGCCGGCAGGGAGGACTCCCGCCGCCGCACCGAGATCGTCCCAGACGAGAACGAGGTGTCCCTGAAGGACCTCATCGCCGACGAGCCGTGCGTGATAACCCTCTCGAACCGCGGCTACATAAAGAGGGTGCCGCTGAGCGAGTACCGCGAGCAGAAGCGCGGCGGCCACGGCGTGAGGGGCGCCCAGGTGAAGGAGGAGGACTTCATCCGCCTCGTGTTCGTCGCCCAGACGCACGACTCGCTGCTGTTCTTCACGAACACGGGCCGGCTGTTCCTCAAGGACGCCTACGAGATCCCGGAGGCCCCGCGCACGAGCTTCGGCAAGCCCCTCATCAACTTCCTCAACATGCAGGAGGGAGAGCAGGCGCTCCAGCTGCTGCCGATCCGCAGCTTCGACGGCGACGTGGACGTCTTCTTCGCCACCAGGCTTGGCACGGTGAAGAAGACGCTCCTTTCCGAATACAAGAACGTGAACCGCAACGGCATCCGCGCCCTCAACATCGACGAGGGGGACCAGCTCGTGGAGGTGAGGCTCGTGAAGCCCTCGGACGACGTGCTCATGCTCACGAAGGACGGGCGCGCGATGCGCTTCGCGGCCACCGACGTGCGCCGCATGGGCCGCACGGCGACCGGCGTGCGCGGCATCCGGCTGCGCGAGGGCGACCGCGTGGTGAGCTTCGACGTCGTTGACGACTCGAAGACCCTCTTCATCGCCACCGCGAACGGCTACGGAAAGCGCTGCGCGTTCGCGGAGTTCACGCGCCACGGGCGCGGAGGCCAGGGCATGATCGGCATCAAGGGCGCGGAGCGCAACGGCGAGGTCGTCGCGGCGCACGCCGTCTCCGAGGACGAGAACGTGATCTCAATCACGAGCGACCAGCAGATGGTGCGCAGCGCGGTGGCGGACTTCAGCGTCCAGGGCCGCTCGGCCAGGGGCGTGAAGCTCGTGCGCCTCTCGGAGGGCGCGAAGCTCGCGTCCGTCTCCGTGTGCGAGGCGGAGGAGAGGGACGAGAGGCCGGCGGAGAGCCAGGGATAGCGCAAGGGGCGGCTTCCGGGGCAGTTGCCTCGCCTTCCAGGGGCTCCAGGGCCTGGAAGCCCGGACGCGCCGGCTTCCTCAGGTCGACTGCGCGTCCTTCGAGCGGACGACGCCCGCGCCGAAGTCGAAC
>CAVERN010000199.1:0-2089 GCA_963618095.1 bacterium
GTGCACTGGTTCGTGCGCACGTCGGGCATCTTGCCTTCCGGCCAGACATTCTGCTTCTCGTAGGAGGCGCGCGCGTCGTTGGACCCATAGCGCTTCATGATGTCCTCCGCCGGCGCGAGCTTCGAGGCGAACTCGATCTGGTTCAGGAACTCGATGGCGCGGTCGAGGCCGAAGGCGCCATGGCCCTTGTCGGCGTAGAGGTGAAGCTCCGCCGGAATCTTCCGCTTGCGCAGCTCGCGGTAGCAGAGCGTGGAGCCGTTCGGCGTATACTCGTCAAGCCCGCCGTGGTGAAAGCTCATCGGGCACGTCTTCGCGTCGAACTTGAAGCACGGGTTGATCTTCGGCACGACCATGCGGCCGTCCTCCGGGCGCGCATCGCCCTTCGCCGCGCCGAGCGTGTTGTAGGCGGGCGCGTTGGCGATCGCCACGTTGACGTGGCAGGGCAGGTCGTCGAGCGCATCGACCTTCGCGTAGGCCGGCGTGAGCGCGCTCGTCGCGAGCATCGTGACGAGGTGCCCGCCCGCCGACATGCCGATCACGCCGATCTTCTCGGGGTCGAAGCCGCGCCTGGCCGCCCGGGAGCGCACGAGGCGCACGGCGCGCTGGCCGTCCTCCCACGCCGTGCGGTAGACCTCGAGCCCCTTCGGGCGCGGCGTGCGGTAGACGAGGTTCACCGTCTGGTAGCCGAGCCTCGTGAAGGTGTCGCGCCAGAGCCTGACGAGGCCCACGTCGCAGCAGCTGTTGTAGCCGCCGCCGGAGACGAGGATCATGCACGCGCCGTTCGGCGCCGCCGGGGCATCGAACCACTCGACGTACGGCATCGCCCCGCGCTCCTCCTTCGACTCGTCCGTCATCGCGGCGACCTGGTGCGCCTGGAAGTCCGGAATCCTCCCCTCCGGCCAGAGCGGCTCGCGCACGCCGTTTCGCCACGCCTCCGCCGCGAAGGACGAAAGGGACATGACTGCCGCACCGAACACAACGAGTATCTTACGCATTTCTCTTCCCCTCTGTCTGCTTTGCAAAATCGACGCGCTCGACTCAACGCCCCGTCACCGAGGCTCGAACGCCTGCGGGTCGTCGGAGACCGCGCAGCCGAAGAGCGTGACGCCGGGCTGGCCGGACGGCAGGCGCACCGAGATCGTGTGCCGGCCGGGCGGGAGCGGACGCGGCGCGATCAGATGGCCGCCGGCGCACTTGCCCCTCTTGCCGGGCGTGACGAGGTTCCAGACTCCGTGGCTCCCCCACAGGCGGACGTACGCCGGGAGGAACTCGCCGCCGTCGATCGAGACCTCGGGACGCGAGAAGCCGGTCTGCGCCCCCTGGACGCGCATGAAGAAGTAGTAGCCGCCCGCCTCGGTGACGTCGAACGAGAAGGTCTCGGCCGCCTTCGAGAGCGCGACCGGACGCTCCGCCATCGCGTACACGGTGCGGGCGCTGCCCTCCACGGGACGCAGCGGCGGCGCGAAGTCCGTGCGCTCGGCGTAGACCGAGCAGCAGCGCGACAGCCCCTCCGGCGTGCGCAGGAGGAACGCCGCGCGCCAGAAGCGCCGGTCGCGCATCCTCTCGGGGCGCATAGTCACGGTGAACTCGTTCGCGCCCTTCCTGAGCACGCCCTTCGCGGGCCGCACGTCGAACCAGTCGGCGTCGAAGTTCTGGCGCACCTCGTACCGCTGCTCGGCGGACGCGATCGCGCGGAACTTCACGCAGGCCGGCGCCGCCGCGTCCCCGGAGACCTTAACGCCGTCGATCATGGCGACGTCCAGGACGAACGGCAGGTCGCGCGCCGGATACCCCGCCATGGCCTTCTGCGGAAGCGAGTTCGAGTGGTAGACGTTCGAGTCGCGGAAGTCCCAGCGGGACGTCGGCCCGAGGCTGGGCTTCGACGGGGTTCCGACGAACACGTTGCCCCAGATGCCGGCGTACGGCTCGTACCAGTACTGGTCGAAGGAGGACGTCTTGATGATCGGGTTCACGAAGCCGAACTCGTCGCCGCACGGGCCGAGGAGGTTGTCGAACAGGAATACGGGGCTCACGAGGCAGCCCTGCACCGACACGGCGCTGATCGCCGACTCGAAGCGGTTGCGGAAGC
>CAVERN010000200.1:0-2045 GCA_963618095.1 bacterium
GGTGGTGGGCTATAGTGGATTCGAACCACTGACCTCTTCCATGTCAAGGAAGCGCTCTAACCAACTGAGCTAATAGCCCGCAACGGGCGAATGGCGCATAGTATACCAAAAACTGCCTCGTCTGCGCAAGGGGGGAGGATGCAATTTTTTTGCCCCCCCCCCCCGCACGCACACACAAGAATTTCCGCAAAGAAATCTCATTTATGATATAATACCCGCCATCGGCCCTCCACGGCCACGAGAAAGGCGGCATAAAATGACGAAAACCAGCAAATCGGACGACGGCCGGCACGTCGAGATCATGCGGATCATGGAGAAGCGCGGGCGCGGCGCGTCCGAACGCGCGCGGATCGACGCGCTCTCCGACGAGGACTTCCTCCGCGAGGTCCGCGGGCGCGTCGTCCGTTCGGACGCGGCGGAGGCCGCCGCGCGCGAGCGCGAGCGCGGCGGGAAGCGCCGCTACCAGCACACCGCCTGCTGGTACGCCAAGCAGGCCGCGAAGGAGAGGGAGCGCGAGAGGCAGCGCTGGCGCGAAAGTCGCCGCGGGCCGCGCCGCACCTTCACCGAGGCCTTCCTCGAGACGGCGCAGGAGTCGTACCAATACTGGCAGAGGAGCCGGGACTCCGGGAGCGAGACGCTCTTCTGCCATCCGCTCGTCGTCCTCGCCGGCGTGCCGGTCTGCCTCGCGGCGGACATCGGCTACGCGATGTTCGACACGGCGCGCGCGGTCGCGGACCCGGTGGAGCGCGAGCGGATGCTGCGCGAGCTGCGGCGCGACCTGCGGGCGCTGCGGCGCCCCGCCTACTACCGCCAGGAGACGGAGCGGCGCCGGCGTCTCGCCAGGGAGCGCCGGCAGGTCGTCCGCCGCGCGACGCTCGCCGCGGAGCCGACGCCCGCGCAGGTGCTCGAGGCGTGGGAGAGGCGCAGGGAGTCGAAGGAGCGGATGATCCTGCTCGGCGGGATGCTGCAGGACCTCGAGTGCTTCGTCGACAACAGCCTGAGGTTCGACGCGGACGGGAACGTCGCGGGGCGCAACGCCGGGATCAAGGGGTGGATCGACGTGCACCTCCCGCAGCTGAGCGGGAAGTACAAGACGCTGATGCGCTACAAGGCGATGGCGGTGCGGCTGCGGCAGGCGACGGAGACGAGGGACCCGACGCCGACGGACGCCGTGCTCTCGCCCGCGCACCCTCGCCACGAGGTGGTGAAGGGGCTTCTCGAAGACCTCCGCACGTCGTTCGCGTTCCTGGACGGCGAGCTGAAGCGGCTCCTCGACCCGGAGGCGGTCTTCCTGGACGCCGCGCCGGCGCCGCCGGGGAGGGGGAGGCCGGAAGCCGCCGGGAAGAGGGCGAAGACCGGGGATGCCGGGGACGGCGAGAGAAGGTCGGACGCCAGCCGGAAGGAGCCGAAGTCCGAACCGGACGGAAGCGGGGGGAAGTCCAAAGAGGCCTCCGCGAAGGCGTCGGCATCCCGCAGGCGAGGCAAGGGAAAGAAGGGCTAGCGTCGGCATCGTCCGTGCAAAAAACGGGAAGTTCTCAACGGCGGGGAGGCTTGAAAAGCGAAATGAGATTTCATTGCGGAAATTCTTGAGGGGCGACTGCAACACCCAGCAGGGACGGCGATCTTCTTCGGCGAAGGCTAAGACGAGGGAAACCAGTACTTCATCGAGGGCAACGCACGCATCTCCGCTGTGGTCCTGGCATTCGCCTATATGAAGATCTGCCGTCGCGTCTCGCCAGTTCGACTCGTTTGTTCAGGCGCGTAAGCGGGAACGGCGAAAAAATGGTAAAATACACAGTTGCGCCGGAAAGCGCGACAAGAGAACGAAGGCAACCGCAGAATGAAGTATATTTCGACTCGCAAGGGAATCTCGGCGACCAGCGCCGAAACAGTCTTTCAAGGACTCGCGCCAGACGGCGGACTTTACGTGCCGTCCGAACTGAGGCCTGTCCCCGGCATCGGCGCGGTGAAGACGATGCGCGAAGCCGAGTAGCTCGTCATGGGCGCGCTCTTCGACGACCTGCCGGCGGACGTCCGCGCCGCGG
>CAVERN010000201.1:0-2042 GCA_963618095.1 bacterium
GGTATGGAGTCTCATTCCCAGGTGGTCATCTTGACCCTGCGGCTCTCCGCCCTTGCCCACCCCAAATCGCCGACCAAATTTATTACGCAATGAAATCTCATTGCGCCTCGGGCAAGGATATGGAGCCACATTCCCGGTCGATCATCTTGACCCTGCGGCTCTCCGCCCTTGCCCACCCCAAATCGCCGACCGATTGATTATTACGCAATGAAATCTCATTGCGCTTCGGGCAAGGATATGATACACTTCACGTCGCATCGAGAAAACAGAGTTCCAGAGGAAATGGCTTTGGTGGCAATGACCTCCGGGGACAATGCCCTTAGGGGACAAAGACCTCTTGGGATAGGATTCTCCGTGACGAGAGAAAGGAACGCTAAAATGGCGACATTACGTGAAATCGAGCGCAAGATCGAGCAGGAGCGCGCCCTTGACGACCTGGCGGACAAGATGTTCGCCAAGAAGGAGGCGGCGCGGCGTCTTCGCGCCGAGAAGGCCGCCCGGAAGGCTGGGAAGTCCGCGCCGAGGACAGAGACGGCGATTCCCAGGACGGCTGAAAGCGCCCGGCCCAAGGTCGCCTCCGCGGTGGCCACGGCGGCGGTGGCTGAAACTGCCCGGCAGAAGGTCGCCTCCGCGGTGGCCACGGCGGCGGTGGCTGAAACTGCCCGGCAGAAGGTCGCCTCCGCGGTGGCCACGGCGGCGGTGGCTGAAACTGCCCGGCAGAAGGTCGCCTCCGCGGTGGCCACGGCGGCGGTGGCTGAAACTGCCCGGCAGAAGGTCGCCTCCGCGGTGGCCACGGCGGCGGTGACGCTGTCGACCGAAGTGTACGAGAACTTCAAGGCGTGGTTTGTGCGCAACGTCGTCTCGTCGAGGGTTGTGCGCATGGGGCGGCTTTTCGGCGCCCCGGGCGGCCGCATCGGACACGTCTCGTATGCGCGCGCGGGCGAGCTCGACGACATCTGCGCCGAAGGCGGCACGTCCGGGAAGAGGCGTTCGGCGGAGGAACGCGCGTTCGCCCGCCAGGTCTGGTATCAGGACGCGATGGATCGGGCCTATTCCGACCATGCCGACCCTCTCACGACGGGCGAACTGCTCTACATCGCGTCGAACCCGCTCATCGCGATGCAGCTGGCGCTCGGCATCACGGATCTGCGCGGCCTGCGATGCCTGCGCCGCGGCCTCACCGAGCGCATCAACCGTCTGCAGAACCTCGCCGGACGCTCGCGCTACTACGCGAAGGACAACGCCCGCCGGCGCGCCCTCGCCGCGGAACGCCGCAAGATCACGCGGCGCACGACGCTCAACCCGTGTCCCACGCCGGAGGCGATCCGCGCCGCGTTCTCCGCGCGCAAGGAGTCGGTCGAGGCGAAGATCCGCCTGGGAGGACTCCTGCAGGACCTCGAATGCTATGTGGACAACTGTCTGCGGATCGACGCCCAGGGCGACATCGTCGGACGCAACGGCGGTGTGAAGGAATGGCTGCATCGCCACGTGCCGGAGCTTGCGGCGCGCTACACGACGGTCATGCGGTACAAGGCGCTCGCCAAGCGTCTGCGGCAGGCGGCGCAGATCGCCGACCCGATTCCCACTTCCGCCGTGTACGACGGTCTTCCCTCCCGGTCGCCCTACCCCGAAGATGCGGCGCCGACTCCGGCCGCCGGGGCGGAGGACTCGCCGCCGCAGGATTATTACGCAGTGAAATCTCACGCCGCCGACGCGCCGATGGTTGCGGACGAGTTCGTGAGGAAGGCGAAGACGGCCTGGTCGACGTTCTCCCTGACGTCGACGGACCGGCGGAGGCAGTTTGCGGCCGTTCTGACCCAGGCACGGGGAATCGTGGCGGCGTGTCCCAACACGTGGGCGGGGCTCTTCCGCTCCGTCGATGCCCTGCTGGAAGAGACTGAGCAGAAGTCCGGATAGGCGAATGGCGTTGCTGGAAGGGACAGCGCAGAAGTCCGGATAGGAGGATGGCGTTGCTGGAAGGGACAGCGCAGAAGTCCAGATAGGAGGATGGCTTTTGGCCGAGACTGCGGGATGGGAAGAAG
>CAVERN010000202.1:0-2038 GCA_963618095.1 bacterium
ATCGTCGCGCACAACCATCCGAGCGGCGACGCGACGCCGAGCGTTCAGGATCGCCAGCTGACGGCGGAGCTCGCCCGCCTCGGCGACGCGCTGGGAACGAAAGTCCTGGATCATCTCATCCTGACAGGCGCGTCGCGTGGTGCGAGCGGAATCATCCGGACGGTGCTTTTCGCGCTTCTTCTGCCTGTCGTTGCGTGGGCTGGGGGAGGCGGCTACACGAACCACGCGGGGAACGTGGTCGCGGGGTGGCCGGTGAAGCTGACGGCGCGGGAGGTCGAGCTGGCGGTTCCGCCGGCGAAGACGGGCGAGATCTATCCGCTTTCGATTTTCCCCTTGTCGGAGCAGCGGCGCCTCGCGGCGGACTTCGGAACGCCGCGCGTGCCGCCGGCCGTGAAGCGGGCGGTGGACGGCGCGAAGAAGGCGATGGCGCGTTCGCGCAAGCGCGCGGAGAAGGGGCTGTGCACGAAGGAGGAGAGCGAGGCCTTCTGCGCGAAGTCCGCCGCCGCGCTGCAGGGCTATCTCGACGGCCAGGTGCGGTCTGGCGCCATCTCCCCCGCCGAGCGCCAGGCTCTGCTGCCATGAGCGGCCAGGCGATGTTGCGCGAGGGGTGGCGCTTTGGTATAATGCGGACTTTTAGGGAATAAGAGACAAATGGCCGAAGAAGACAATGCAGCGGAAGCCGCCGTGGGGTCTGCGCAGGACGCGCGGGCGTCAAGCTACAATGCAGCCAACATCCAGGTGCTGGAGGGCATGGAGGCGGTTCGCAAGCGCCCCGCGATGTACATAGGCGACACGGGCGAGCGCGGATACCATCACCTCGTCTACGAGGTGGTGGACAACTCGATCGACGAGGCTCTCGCCGGCTACTGCACGATGATCGACGTCGTCATCAACAGGGACGGCTCGCTCACCGTGCGCGACAACGGCCGCGGCATCCCCGTCGACATGCACCCGACCCAGCACAAGCCCGCGATCGAGGTCGTGCTCACGATCCTCCACGCCGGCGGCAAGTTCGACGGCTCGAACTACAAGGTCTCCGGCGGCCTCCACGGCGTCGGCGTCTCGTGCGTGAACGCGCTCTCCGACTGGATGAAGGTCGACGTCAAGCGCGGCGGCAAGATCCACCACCTCGAACTTTCGCGCGGACATGTCACGAAGCCGCTCGAGGTCGTCGGCGAATGCGGCGACGAGACGGGGACCTCGGTCACCTTCTTCCCCGACCACACGATCTTCACCTGCCGCAAGTTCAAGGCCTCCATCCTCGCCGCGCGCCTGCGCGAGCTCGCGTTCCTCAACAAGGGCGTGACGATCCACTTCAAGGACGAGGAGGGCGACGAGAGCGGGGCGTTCTTCGAGGAGACCTTCCACTACGACGGCGGCATAGACGAGTTCGTCTCCTACCTGAACACGAACAAGAAGCCGATCTCGCCCGTTATGCACTTCGAGGGGGAGAAGGCGAACTCCTCCGGCGTGCCGATCGCCGCCGAGGTCTCGATGCAGTACACGGAGACGTACTCCACGATCGAGCAGACGTACTGCAACAACATCCACACCGTCGAGGGCGGCACACACCTCTCCGGCTTCCGGGCGGCGCTCACGCGCACGATCAACAAGTACGGGGCGGACGCCAAGCTGATCAAGGAGAAGGACGTCCTGACCGGCGACGACATGCGCGAGGGCCTCACGGTGATCGTGAGCGTGAAGGTGCCGCAGCCGCAGTTCGAGGGGCAGACGAAGACGAAGCTCGGCAACGGCGAGGTCGAGGGCATCGTGGGGTCGATCGTCGGCGACAGGCTCATGACGTTCTTCGAGGAGAATCCCGCCGTCGCCAAGGTGGTGATCGAGAAGACGCTCCTCGCCGCCCGCGCCAGGGAGGCCGCGCGCGCCGCGCGCGAGTCGACGCGCCGCAAGGGGGCGATGGACGGCCTGTCGCTTCCGGGCAAGCTCCGCGACTGCTCCGAGCGCGACCCGGCGAAGACCGAGCTCTTCCTCGTGGAGGGCGACTCCGCCGGCGGCTCCGCGCAGACCGGGCGCGACC